>JAHLWE010000009.1 GCA_019058135.1 Promethearchaeota archaeon
CGGCTATATTAATGTTTCCCCAGAGTTTGAGAGTTGATACTCCTCAATTAATGATAAATCAATGCAAATAAAGGCAATAGATCTAAAAGTTTAGATATAATCGACTCAAATTTTTACAAAATAAGAAAAAGAAAAAAAGTTTTGGCATGACCTAAAAGTAATAATTGCCAAAATTTTTATTTTTTTTTTATTATTTTTTTTAATCAATTAATTCGCTTTTTAGATTCTCAAACGCAAAATATGAAGTTGAAAATGTCTTAACATTCAACACTTCCAATACTTCAGCAATTTCATCGTCATATGCTCTTGAAATTATTTCAGGTTCAAGTGTCAATTTTTTTACATTTTGAACTATTTCCAGTATTTCATTAATATCTTCCTTAAGTGTTATGATAATCTGAGTACAATCATGGATTCGTGCTTGGGTTAATATTTTTTTAGAAGTGGCACGTCCAATTATTAATTTTGTACCTAATAACTCCTCAACCTCTTCAAAGTCCAATTCATCTCTTTCAAATTCAATTACTAAATATTCTCTTTCAGTAGATTCGAAATAATTTGCTAATCGACGAGAAAAATTATTCCAACCTACAATAATTACTAATCCTGATTTATTGACAAACCAACTTTTTATTTTTTCAAACGTCCATTTGGTTGACGAGAAAATTTTAACACCAAATCCTTTAATCAGTTTCTTTAATCTTTCATCGAAGATTCTACAATGAATAATGCATTTTTCATTTATTTCGCGTATTCTTTTTACTAGAATAATTGCTTGTTTAACATTATTATTTACTAAAAACACTTCTCTACATTCTTTGATATTTACTAATTCTAAAGTTTCAGGTAATAAAGGGTTCCTAATAACAACAATATCTCCCGATTCCAAAAGGTCTTCCACTTACTCTTCATTTTCTTCGATCATAACATATTTAATCTCTTTTTCATTCATATATTCAATAATTCTAAGAGCTAAATGGGACCAACCGATTATAACAACATGGTTATTCATTTTTTTTGTAATTTTTTCAGCAGTTAATCTCGGATTGATTCGACCCGCGGATCTTTCAATGATAACAGCAAAAATACCTTGGCTTATAATGATTGTACCAAACACTTGGTAAAATATTTCGAAAGTATTATCATCACCAAAATCTTTCATAAACAATGTTGCTAAAAAAAATATCTGTTAGAGATGCGATGGAACTATACATGAGCCAATGAAATAAAAAACCTCCACCAAACCAGACTAGTATCAGAATTAATGGTACTTTAATTTCCCCTATAAAAATACCTAATTTAACAAGTAATTTTCCCATATTTTATCTACCTTCAATAGATGATAATAAATAATTTATGGACATTACTTTAATTAAAGATATAGGGAACTTGAAATAATAGGATTCAATGCGATCGATATGACTTTACAAGATGATATTATGAAGACAGCGGAAATTATAGGAAAGAGCAACCGTGTAGTGATATTTACTGGAGCCGGTATCTCAACAGAATCAGAAATCCCTGATTTCCGAAGTCCAGGAGGCTTATGGAGTAAATATGATCCTGATGTATATGCGAATTATTTTCTATTTCTAAAAAATCCATCACCATTTTGGACGATGCATCATGAAGTTGTTGATATGTTGTTAATAGCTAAGCCTAACCCTGCGCATTACTCAATTTTTGAATTGGAAAAAATGGGAAAATTGAAAGCCATTATTACTCAAAATGTTGATATGCTTCATCAAAGGGCGGGTTCAGGAACAGTTAATGATGTTCCTATCTATGAATTGCATGGAGCATTTGGTGAATTATACTGTTTGAAATGTAATAAAAAATATAATCACGATGAAATAAAAGACCTATTAACAGAAAAGGAAAAGATTGTGCCTTATTGCGAATGTGGGGGTGTTATTAAACCAACTACGATTTTATTTGGCGAACAACTTCCTTCAAAAATTTTATCTGGTGCTATTAACGCTTGCAATAATTGTGATTGTTTTTTAATGATTGGAAGTTCGTTATTGGTTACTCCCGCAAACCAAATGCCTTATTTCGCAAAAAAAAAAGGAGCAAAAATAATTTTTATAAATAAAGAGGATACTTTTATGAATAATATAGCTGATTTCTTCTTAAAAGGAAAAGTAGGTGAAATACTACCAAAAATAATTTCTTATTTAAAATAGATTGAAGAATTCTTTTATATTTGATTATCAAATTTTCTCTTTCAGAAAATTAACATTATTGATGAAAATATTTCTCTAATAATCAGTTGCTTTAAATATTTTAAAAAATATATAGATTTTAATCAATTTTATTGATAAATTTTTTAAAATCGACGAAATCAAATTTAAATAAAAAAAGTGAAAAATATGGTAAAGAAAATAAAAATATTTTCATTTACTACATTGTTATCATTACTTTTGTTTACTATATTAAACGGATCATTTTCAATCGCTATATCGACGCAAGGTCAAGGTGCATCATTTGACTTGGACGAAGATGACCCAATTGCATTTGGAGCTATTATTCCAGACAGAAATATGTATACCGCTGTAGGTATAAATGGATTTAACCAAGGAAAATTTGTTCAGATGGATTATAGTGGTAATCCAATCGCAACTGAAGAAATTAATGTTACGGGAGATGATATTTCTTCGGTTTATCCGTGGTATTTTGATGGTGGTGGTAGTAGAATATATACGCCAACATCTAATAATTATATTGATCCATGGGATGTCAGATGGCTAAATGTAAGTGCTTTTATTGCAGAAAGTGAAACTCTTTCGCCTTTCAATATAAGTACAGTCTGGAATTATTATACAATGTCTGAAGGTGGCTCATTGAATGTCCACTTAAATTCTTCTATTCCGATGGTAATTGATATAAATATTAATTCAATTGGTCCTAAAATATTAAAATATGATTGGTTGACTGATAATCCAGCTTTACCAACAATAGATTCAATTAATTTGACCTCTCCTTCTGGAAGGCTGGTAGATTTTGCCCAAAGAACTGCTTCACATTTAATGATTTCTTCAAATATATTCAATTATTTATTATTTACCGCCCAAGATACAGGGATTTACAGATTATTATTGGATGCATATAATAATTTTCCTACTATTTTAAACCTAGAATTTCTTAATTTAAATATGGAATCATTAAATACTGGTGAAATTACATATGGTGGTGTTTCAGATGAGATTCCTACATTTCAAGATATGTTTGATATGGAATGGAGTTCATATTGGTATAGTTTCAGAGGAGAAAAAGGAGATAAGTTTAGATTAGACATTGGAAAGGATTATTTAGCTGGTGCAGTTAATATGGATATTTGGTATCCTTCTGCATCTGGATATATTCGACAAAAGGGAGTGTGGGGTAAAAATCTGATTTATACCCCAGTAACAGGTGATATTTATGTTTCATTTTCTGAAGAAAATTATTATGATGCTTTTAGATATACCTTATATCTAACGAAGATACCAGTTTCTCTTTGGAATATGAGTATAACATTGGATAATACCATCAAAATATCAAAATATGAAACAAAGGCTGTAGATTTCACTATAGAAGAAGACTCATTTGTTAGAATAAATTCAACAACTTACGAGAGCGGAGCACCTAATTGGGGGGGAATAACTGTACCTCAAAAGCTAATTTTTAAAGATGCGAAGAAAATTACTGGATTTGAAGAAATAGCTCCAATTGAAACCAAGGCCGTTGATGGTAAGAATTTTTATTACTATTATTTACCTAAAGGTGAGTATGAATTCACAATATGGAATACACAACCTAAATACGATGGCGTTTTACAATTAAGTTCCAAATTTGTTAAATTCAGTACTGCTAAAATCCCAGTAAATCCATTAACTTATCCAAACCATAATCCATCAACATCTGCAGCAATTGAATTCACTCCTGATGAATATTATACAAGCCTTAAAGAAGCTCAATGGGTTGAGATTAATATTACAGAACCAGGACAATATAGATTGAATACCACAATGTGGACATCAGATAACTTAGGAGTTCTTCCTGCCACAGCGGTTCCATCTGCAGTTGTTGTATATAGTAATAATACAGGTATATATCATGATTGGACTGAAGAATTACTTAACCCTATACTTTCTTTCCCCGCATTTCCTGAGAACCAAGTTGGTGATTGCCTTTTTATTGCCTATCCACAGAAATGGGCAGATATGCATTATGAATTCTCGCAATTTGGGAGTTTTAGGCAGGTTTCTCTATATATATGGGATGGGGAATGGAATAATCCTCTATCTTATACTGATAATACCGTAGTTGGATGGTCGGCTTTCAGGCAAGATGGTAGTCAAGATATCAACATAAAAGATAATAATTTTACAGAGTGGATAAAGGGATGTGATTTTGATGTTCCAGATATTGATGAGGATTTATATTATTGGATGGCAATAAACTGTTCTGATAATATTGGAACTGGATTGCCGTATATTCAACACTTAACACTGTCAAATATTACAATTGATGGAGATGTTAATTTTTATCTTATAGGAGAGAGCGGTTATGAATATTGTGATTTTTGGGAACTTGCAGCGATAGACCAACCAGACAGTATAGATAATGGAGATGATGATTTTGTTATTAACATAAATCAATCTAACAATTTTGCCTCTAGTGAAACATGGATTTTGGATCAGAACAAAAATCATCATATGATCGGAATTGAGCCAGGTGCATACAAATTTTTAATAATTCCTGCATATTGGAGTCATCCTGGTCCAATAAAACTCCGTTTTGCTATAGAAAATTATATGCCTTATGCTATGAAAACATCTTATAATATTACAACAAATCCAACTTACCATCCATGGGAAATAATTGATGATGTACTTGATCCAGAAAAACCATGGCAAAAAACAAATTATTCATTATATCCATATGGAGCAACTATTAAATTTAATAATACATTAGTCGATATTAATCAATCGAGTTTAGACGGTAGTAAAGTATTTGTCGAATGTTATGGTAATGCAATTGATTGGACTCAATTGGTTGTATGCATTAATAATATCAGTTCCTATGATCTCTACTTAATGCAGAATCTTACATGGATAGACAATTTTGGACCAAATAATGAAATTAAGGCACTTGCTACAGGTGTTAATGATAATAGTACATTTGAATTTGGAGTATTGACTGATACTTTTACTCTTATCTTTGTATTTGATGAACTATTTGATAATGAAACAATTACCTTCAAACTTGGATTAACTCAATATAACACAATTCGAATCTTACCAGAAGCGCCAATTACAACAGTTCCAGGTATTGATCCAGTTCTGCTATTAAGGATAGTAATAGTGGTATCTATAATAGCAGGAGTGGCAGTTGTAATCGTTGTAATTTTAAAGAAAAAAGGTCGAATATGACTAAATTCAAAAAGATGAAATATTAAATTATAATTCTTTTTTTTTTTTCAATTTTTAATTAAAATAAAAGCTCTTTTTTTCCCCTTAAGTTGAAATATAGATCTTGGAGGGCACTTTATGTATAAATTGTATATTCTGATAAAATATTCCAAGCCAAAAAAAAAAAAATTGAATTAAAATTTTGATGGTTTTCAGTAGATTTTACTTTGATTCTCTTTTTTTATAGAATTTTAAGCCTACAACGGCAATTGCAACAAACGAGATGCTTAGGATTATGAATATTGGATACCCAGGAATTATAGAAGCCTCGACGGGGGCCTCATAAGTTACAGTTGCTTTAAAGGTTCCTATATTTCTATATCCATCATCAGTACGTGAATCTAATAGAATGTAATATTCAGATTCTTTACAAGTATATATTACTCCCGAATTATCTCCCCAGATCATTGCGAAACCGAAACATTTTCCATCTATTGATCTAACATTTGACTCATATGTCATAATAGAGGAGACTTCTGCTATGCCGGTAATTGCTTCAATATCAATGTAACAACAACAATCCAATGTCCCGTTTAATAAAGTTATATCTTCACCTCTATTGCGATCATATTCTGTACCAATTGATATTGGTTCATTCCAATCATAAGACATAGTAAATGAAGTTGAATTTTGAGTTGGATATCCTGAACCTGGGGAACTATCATCAGCTAAGAGGACCCATGTTTCTTCAAAAATTGCCCATTCGGTAATATATTTATCAAGGTTTTTAGTTTTATAAGTTGAATTTACAAATGTCTTACTTTTCGAACCCCATAGGAAATATTCTGGGATTATGCCCCCACCTGTGGGAGTTTCAAGTGTCAAGGTTGTCGTTGCATTATCGTCCATTGAGTTCATTAAAAATCCAACTACAGTATTAGTTGTATTTACTGGTAGTTTATAAATCCCCTCATCATCACTATCCGAAATTGAACTAAAACTATATGTTTTTGTTGTAGGTAGATCTACAGGCTGCTTTGAAGATTCTTTAAAACTGAAAGTTAATGATGTATCCGTAAAAGGGACTGATGTGTTGTATATTAGCGCATATATAATCAAATCAATTGTATCATTTGATATATCAAATTCACAACTTTTACTAATATGTTCATTCATGCCGTAATATCGTTCAAGAGAATCTCCTATATCCTTATCATACCCGCCAAGCATCAGTGTCTCCATATTAGGCATTACTTCTCCATTAAATTTACACTCTCTAGGATCTTTTGGTGGAATAAATATCATTGCTCCAGATTCAGATTTGTTTTCTGTTCTCATATTATGCATTCCCCCCCAATATATAAAGGGAAAAAATAGGGCAACATCGAAACCATTAGGACAAGTAACAGACCAGTCATATAAAACACGAGATTCAAGACCTGAAACATTTATTCCCTGAATTGCATCATTATAAGAAGACATGTTAGCACTATAAAAATTAACATTAGTTGAATCAACTATAGGTGGCGAAACAGCTGGTAATAAAACTTCTTTAATATTGAGATCGAAGGAACAACCTTCGTATAACCAATATGGTTCTGCATAAAGATAGTATATACCTTGACATAAGTAAAATTGCCAAATGCCAGCCTCATCGGTAAAGTTAGAATCCCCCAGATAGGCTTGACGTCTTTCGAGAGTCATTCCCATAATATCGGGCTCAAAAATGGAAATTTGTGTACCATTTACTGTAGAATTTAAAACAAATTGATATAATCCAGTAGTGGTAATATTTAATTTTTTATACTTGAAATCTTCAGAAGTTGCTAATGATGTACTCCAGGTCATCGCACTTGTTTCATCTACAAGAGTTGAAGTTACTTTTGATACTGTAATACTACCTCCTAAATCTTCCCAAGCGATCGAGCCATTTCTATCGGTTGGTGTACTATAACAATTGATTAATAGGTTAAAATCACGAATAGCAAAATAAAAAAAATCTTCTGAAGTTGCATTCCAATCTGTAATAAACCAAACATCCATATCAAAGGGATAATGTAATAAACTCGTTCCTTTCATTCTCTGTATGCCAATTCCACACCCATCACATTCAACAAGATAATCCGGCCAATACAAGTCCGCTATGATGTTACAGCCTTCCTTATTTGTTAGTGTTATTTTATATAAATTATCTTTCGTAAAATTAATTGCATATGAAGCGATATGAGTATCATTTGTATAAGAGAAAAATTGTGGTGCCCCTAAAGTCAAGGTAGTTGGTGTAGCAGCGCTTGATGGAGTTATTAAAAAAAATATACCAAAACCCGTAATCATAGAAGTGCATAGTATAGACATAATTGTTAAAATTTTTAGATTTGTTCTCATTATATTCACTTTTTAATTAAATTTTACATTTAGAATTTCTTAAAAAAAAAATATGTTAAGTATATTTTATTCATTTTGTACTTTTAAAAATTATTATTTATTAATATTTATTAATTTTTAAAATAAAAAATTCAGTTATCTTGGTAAATAAAACTTACATAGACCACACTGATATACCATCATTCTACGTTGAGGGCCTAATATCACAAAAGAGCGTTTCATTTCACCCCCACACTTAGGGCAATGTCTTTCGAAAGATTCCTTTAAACGAATTAATGTCTGAGAAATTGATTCTTCTAATAAATGTGTCTTAGTTGTACCAGTCTGTTTGGCCGCTATTGTATCCAAATCGATTTCAGGTGACCATTCTAAATCAAATATATCATCAAATTCTGAGACATACTCGAATTCTGGAATTTCTTCAAATTCGATAACATCTCGTTCTTTCTTTTTACTTAAATCTGGCGAAATAATTGTCGGTTCTATAAAAATTTGCTTTATTTTTCTAAGACCTTTAGAAATTTTGGGTTTGATTTTAGAAGGTTTTTCTTTCAAAGTTATGATTTTTTGTCGTTTTTTCCATTGGAGATAGATTTTTGTAACTTTATTTCTCCAAATTGCATGACGCCCCGTTGAATCTTCAAAAACTTTCATTAATTTTGCTTCTTCCAATTCACTAAGCTGTTCGGGTAAAGGTTTCTTTAATTTTTGAGTTTTAGTAAGAGATATTTCCGGGAAAGAAGGTTTTTCTTTTGAAATTAACAAATTTTGTCTTTTTTTCCATCGGAGGTATATTTTGGTTATTTGTCCTCTCCATATGGCATTTTTACCAGTAGTCTCTTCAAAATATTTCATAAGTTCAGCTTCGTTTAATCGACTCAATTTTTCTGGCGGAATTATCTTTCCGTTTATTTCTTTAGGAATAGTTTCCTTTCTTGAATTTAATTTGTTTTTTTGAGTTGGAATTTTTTATCCCGCCAGATCTATAATGATTCTATCTCAATAAAATACTATCGAAAATATATACCCACTTTATTTTTAAAAAAATGGGATATATACATAATATAATCTACTAGGATTGGAATAAAAAATTTTTCCTATTAATCAGTGTTGAATGATTTTAAAGCTTAATTTCTTTTGAGTACAACTTGTATTTTTTAAAATTTAAGTTTAATTCTTATTTTTGGGAAATTCAATTTAATTTTTTGTTTCCAGCAGAAATCTACCCTATGATTTAAAAGAGAAAAGTGGTAATATTAATTTATGAGCAATAAAATAATATTACCATTCCCAATTGTGGGATCTGGTTTAATACCACCTTTCTCAAGAGATAATAATCTGTCATTTTTTAAAAAGTTTTGCGAAGAAATTAAATCTCGCTTGTGGCGAGTGAAAAAACCAAGATTTAAGTTATATGAAACGGAAGACTTTTTAAAAGCGTTTGTTTATTCAGAAATATGTGGTATTTCTATAAGACATGCAAGTGAAACATTAAATAAGTATTATTTAAGAAAAAGGCGAGGGCGAATTAAGGTTTTTTCTGATGGGCGTAAAAGGCGCATGATCCCACACCAAACCGATGTCAATAAGTTTCTACGACGAATAGGTCTTAATCGAGCGAGAAATATTTTGCGAGCGTGTCTCGATGACCAGTTAAAAGAAGCGTTGCAAACTAGTGTCATATCTAGAAAGGTTGATGTTCTAATTGATTTCACTGAACATCCTTACTATGGAAAAAGAGAAGATAAAATGATTAAGGGGACGACTCGGCAAAAGGGAACGAACAAAATGCGCCATTATTTAGGTTTTTCAGTTTTTTCAAAAAATACTCACCTTTTTGCAGGATTGGAACACGTGGCTAAAAATCAATCTAGGGTACCCCTCGTAATTAATTTCGTAGAATATTTGTTTGATAAGGGTTTTAAAGTGGGTTTTGTAATAATAGACCGCGAATTTTATCGAGCTGAAATTTTAGACGAGATAAAGGGAATGGGAGGGAACGTTTTAATTCCTGCTAAAGATAACAAGAAGATTAAGAATTTTAAAGAGGATTATTTAAAGGGAAAAGCCGGAAGGATTAGAGAATATCTTTTCTCAAGCGCTCTCGGAGCAAAACATCGATTTTTTCAAAAAGTATTTTTGGTTTTTGACGCAAAAAAGAAATTATCTCTCCTCGACATCAAGCGACAATTTCAGCGAGGGGAACTATCTCTCAAAGATGCTTCGGAGAATATTTACGCTATTATGACGACTGAGAAGCCCAAAAGAAAAAATAATTCTTGGGCGTCTCGCAGATCAAAACATTATAAAAAAAGATGGTTTATTGAATCTGGCTTTCGCGACTTAAATCGAACTGGACCGCGATGGAAGTCGACTTACGACAATGTGAGATATTTGGATTTGCTCGCTCGAATGCTCCTTTACAATTCTTGGAAAATGAACCACATCTTACTTAAAAAGCACAAGAAAAATAATTTAAAAAATCATGATTGGACGCAATATGAAAATCAGTGCTTTTTGGCAAATCAATTTCTTGCCGTAGAAAAAAAATTAATATAGAGGTGATGCTTAAAGTATTTTATTGTCGGATAAAACAAACGAGAAAATAAATTAAAAAAAACAAAAACATTAGATACTGATTAGACATAAAAAAAATTTATGTATAAATTTGCTAAAGATATTTTCATTATAATAATATTTCAAGATATTGAATTTCTTATCATCCAATAATTACAAGTAAATAAATTTTATATAACATTATCATCATTTTCTTATATCTGAAATAATATTTTATATTATCATCAAATTTAAATTTTTTAAATATATATTTAGTTATAATAAAAAATAATGATAAACATTAATGCCCGCTATTAAAGAAAAAAATAAAAAAGAGGATCTCAAAGAAGGAGAGTATTTAGTCACTTATACACGACATCTTGAAAAACGACTTAGAAGCCTAGAGACTGAAAAGCAATTATTAGACGCAGAAAGATTAAGATTAGAACAAGAACTGCATAGTTTAAGAAATGAAATAGATAGACTTAGAGAACCTCCTTTAGTTACCGCCACTATCATTGATGTGCTTGATGAAAAAAAGGGAAGATCGATAGTAAAAAGCTCAACAGGTCCAAGTTTTGTAGTTAATTCAAGTCGAAAAGTTAAAGGGCAAAAAATAGAATCGGGTATGAGGGTCGCGCTGAATCAACGAACGTTCGCAATTATGGAGATTTTGCCCACAAAATTAGATCCATTTGTTAAGGGTATGGAAGTAATTGATTCTATTCCAGATATTTCATATGATGATGTTGGAGGTTTAGAAGAACAAATACAGGAAATTCGAGAAACCGTCGAATTACCATTAAAGAAGCCAGAATTATTTGAAAGAATTGGAATTGAACCTCCTAAGGGGGTATTATTATTTGGAGCTCCTGGTACTGGTAAAACGTTGGTTGCAAAAGCTGTAGCTCATGAAACACAAGCCAGATTTATCAGAATTATTGGTTCTGAGTTAGTTCAAAAGTTTATTGGGGAAGGTGCACGTTTAGTTAGAGAGATATTTCAGTTGGCTAAAGAAAAGGCACCATCAATTATATTTATTGATGAATTAGATGCAATCGGATCAAGACGATTAACAATTGCCACTTCGGGAGATAGAGAGGTTCAACGAACATTAATGCAACTTCTCAGTGAGATGGATGGGTTTGACCAAAGAGGGGATGTTAAAATCATTGGCGCCACTAATAGACCTGATATACTAGATCCTGCTCTATTAAGACCTGGTAGGTTTGATAGATTAATAGATTTTCCAATTCCTGGATGGCAAGAAAGAGAGAGTATTTTTAAGATTCATATGAGACGGATGAATATTGACAAATCAAACTTTAATTTAAATCGTCTTGTAGATATGACAAAAGGAGCTACAGGAGCGGATATAAAGGGAATATGTTCTGAAGCGGGTATGTTTGCGATTAGGAGAGAAGCAGAAAATATCTCCTTTAAGGACTTTTTAGAAGCTGCATCTAAAGTTCTAGGAAAAATGAAAGAAAAAAGTATAGAATCAAAGCTTTACTCTTAACTTTAAAATTATTTCTTTTTTATGATAAATTTTATTTTGTTATTCATTTCTATTTTATTATAATGCGTTTAGAAGATATTTCATCTAATACAAACATAATTGCATTTCGAAAGATTAAGTCATTATCAGATTTTATTTTCGGTAGAGAAATTACTAATCTTTTTTTTAATGATAAAAGTAATTGTAAAATAGAAAGATCCAAGAAAACAAAAAAAATTAAATTTATTTATCACAACAATAATCTTTTATTTATTTTAAGACCAACTTCCGGGTATTTTGCTTTAACTTTATATTCCGCTCAAAAAATAATTGATCATATACCTCCTCCTAAATTAAGAGCGATTGTACAAAATGATGTTTCGGAATTTATTAAAAAGGGGAGGAGTGTTTTTTGCAAACACTTAATAAAAATCGATGAAAACTTAAGACCAAATGATGAGGTTATTGTTGTTAATGAAAATGATAAATTATTAGGAATTGGAAAGTTAAAGCTGCCAGTTGATTATCTCTTATCATTTGATAAAGGCGTCGGAATAAAAATTAGAAAAGGAAATAAATAAAATAATATTTCTCATTAAATGTATTAATTAATATCATAATGAATTTTTGGTGAATTTTTTTGGTTAAAGTTCCAAAAGATCTTCAGAAAAAAAAGAAAGATGTCCCGAAACGACCACAACCTAAAGTTGCAAGAAAAGGCGAACAATCTTTTGGGTCAAGGGCCATGAGAAG
The DNA here is from genome assembly GCA_019058135.1 of Promethearchaeota archaeon. Lineage (GTDB taxonomy): Archaea > Asgardarchaeota > Lokiarchaeia > Sigyniarchaeales > SOKP01 > 6H3-1. Next base: position 12,589 of record JAHLWE010000009.1, read on the forward strand.
AAAAATGCAGCAACAAGGAATCTCCATGGATCCAATTGATGTGAATAGAGTAATCTTTGAGGCTGAAGATAAAACTATGGTAATAGAGCAACCAGAAGTCTTCTTAATGAAACAAATGGGGCAAGAAATATATCAAGTTATTGGAACGGCAGAAGAAAAAACAATTGGTATTTCAAGCGTAGAATCAGGTCAAATTGCAGATTCAACTGAAATGGAAGAAATTACTAATGAAGAATTAAAGCCAGAAATTACAGAAAATGACATACAACTCGTCGCCGCCCAAGCAACTGTTTCATTAAAAGAAGCTGAAGCAGCATTAAAAGATTCTAATGGTAATATCGCTCAAGCAATTATTTTTTTAAAAAATAGACCGTAATTAATTACCAAAAATTAAAGTAAGATAATATATTTTTTATGATATAAATTTTCAATAAAACATATTAATCGTTGAAAATGTCTAAAAAAGAAAAAAAGAAACCATCTGCGTTAACTGAGATACCCGATTTAGATAAAAAATTTTTAAGTATAATTCAATTTACAGGTTGGATCTCACTCCTAATTGGTGGAGCTCTGCTTGTTTTAAATCTATATCTCGCTTTTATAGATGAAAACCATATAATAACAATAGGGGACATAGAGATAGGGATTACTAGAACATTTGTTATTATAATGATCTTTAGCATTACAACAACGATTTTTTGTTTTGGCATAGTTGATTTATTAAGAAGAGATCTCTCAAAAAAGAAACAATATTTTATGTCTTGGTTAATTGGAGAATTCCTATTAGCTATGTTTGGAGTCTTTTCTTTAGCAGTATATCTATGGTAACTCCGAGTTCTTAATCTAAATTTCTATTTTAGATATATTCTTCCCTATAAGGCGCAAATGCTTCAATCACTTCGGCTTCTTCTAATATGAATGCCCCATGTTTTTGATTAGAATTAAAAATGTAGGAATCTCCCTTTTTTGTTATAAATTGTTCCATTTTTCCCCCTTCTTCTATCTCAAACCTTATCTTTCCTCTTAAAACAAAACCTGCTTGACTCGATATATGAGTATGAATAGGAATAGTAGCATTTTTCTCTAATAAGAATTGACAAAGCATTAAATTTTCATTAAAAACTAATGTCTTTCTATATATACCATCTAACATTTTAACAAATTTTATCTCTTCTAATCCAATTTTAAACTTCTCATTCAAAATATAAAGCACCTAAACAATACATACTTTTTTTACAATTAAATTAGAAATTTATATCTTTAAATATGACAGTTTTATTTTTTCTATTATTATAATTTTCTGAATTTCAAAATTAATTCCTAAAAAAAATTTAAAAATTAGAAAGTTAGGAAACTCTCTCAAAATAAACGACATAAAAAAATAATAAATAAAAATTTAAAATATTTAAAAAAATCTCAATTTAATATATCAAATCATAATATAATCAATCAATGAATATCTAAGCGCACATTAATAAATTTTCTTATGGTGGTAATAATTTTTTTAAAAAATAAAAAAAACATTAATTTTTTATATCTAAAAAATAAATTATTAATTCAATTGTATCAAATTATTCTAACAGAGGGAAACGGAGAGGTGCCGACAAAATACGACAAAAAGAATCACTTATTTCGAATAAAACTCTTTTCTTTTAGGAAAAAAATATCCAACCCTTAAAAACAAGTATTAAAAATAATTTTAAAAAATTGAATAATTATGGTCATTACAATACAAGATAAAGATTTAAAAGATTCGAAAGTAAAAAATGCTAAACAAAATCAACATCGCATGCGGTATATCAAAAATCTTCTTCCAAAAGTCTTTCAATCTAAAGGAGATGTAGTTAATTTTGATCCCATTAAGATTGAAGAAAGTATTATCAAAGAAACTAACATGGATATAGAAGAAGCGAAAATAGTAACTGAAAAAGTAGTTAGAAGAATCATATCATCAAATATAAAGTTTCTCTCGGGACCACATATTAGAGAATTAGTATGTTCCGTTTTGTCTGAACAAGGTTTTGAAAATGAAAGAAAACTTTATACAAGAATCGGTATGCCTCTAATGGATTATGAGCGACTCTTATATAAAGGAACTAAAGAAAATGCAAATCAATTTTCTAATCCAGAATCAATTCATAATTGGAGTGCTGATAGTTTAGCCGAAGAATACGCACTCTTAAGATTACTTACCACAGAACAATCCCATGCACATTTATCTGGGGATATCCATGTTCATATGCTGAGATACTTCGATTTGCGCCCATTTTGCGTTGATGGAAGTACTAAGATTCCTCTCATAAGATCTAATTTATTAATGAATGTGGAAGCTAAAGATTTTGATCAATTTTTCACTAGTGATGAACCATATATTGATGTAAGTAATGAAAACTTCTTTTTTATGACGCCGAGTGGCCCTCATCGCCTAAGATTAGTCACACGGAAGAAAGCAGATCCAATTATGTATAAAATTATCACGAATAAAGGAAAGGAAATTATATTAAGTAAAGAACATGGTGTCATAATATTCAATGATTCAATTCCCAGAGAAGTGCAAGTAAAACACTTAAATGAGGAGGATAAAATCAAGATATTGGATTGTTCTTTAATTTCAAGAACCTTAGATAAGATAAATCTTATTGAATTTTTAGTAAATACATGCCCTCAAATACAATTAGAAAATGTATACGTTAAAAATCTTAGAGTACCTCTCATAATAATTAAACAACAATATAATTTCTCGTGGAATGATGTATTTCAGCATGCACAAATCTTAGAATATCCAAGAAGTTGGGAGCGGGGAAGTATTCCGATCCTCCAAGCGTTGAAACTAATTGAAACATACACCATTGATACTTCCAACTTAGAACTTGGGGTTGAAGGCTCTCCATACACATTACCAGTATTTTTAAGGCTAGATAATGATCTTCTTCGATTAATTGGATATTTTGTATCAGATGGGAATTATAATATTAAAGAAAAAGTAAATTATAACTTGGTTCTCACTAATAATAATCCTGATATATTAGAAGATATGGAATTATGCATTAAAAATTCATTTTCCACTTTTATCACATATTCTAATATCAAAGGAAAAACACCACAATTATTTTTTGGTGGAAAATTAGTCTATCTCTTATTTAGATATGTATTTGGAATAGAACCCATAAGCAAAAACAAAACACTATCAAATCTTTTTTTAAATATATCAGATTATCAGCTAAAATCATTGTTAACAGGATTATATACTGGAGATGGTCATATTATTTATCGTGCTAAAAAATCGGATTGTAGCATTACTTACACTTCGAAGTCAAAAAATCTTATTGATTTCTTAAGTTTGATCCTATCAACACATAATATCCGTCATACTATTAAAGAAGAGCATTATGAGTACAACATCGAATGTTATCACGGAAGTGGAATAAAATACCGCCTTCATGTATATGGATATAGGAATATAAAGCTCCTATCTTCAATAATGGGGTTCAAACAACGAGAAAAACAAAAAAAAATTACGACCTTTTTAGATAAACATCAGAAAATTCCTTCTAAATCAGATTCTCCATATGAATTCATCATAAAAATAGTGCCATCACAACCAACACATTCATATATTTATGATTTTTCATTGGAAGGTGATGGAAATTGGGAGCAGAATACCTTTTATGCTGAAAATATCCTCATTCATAACTGTCAAGAGTGGGATCTTAGGTTAATATTAAAATATGGACTTCCCCCAACAAAAACATGGAGCCACTCA
>JAHLWE010000092.1 GCA_019058135.1 Promethearchaeota archaeon
AATTATCATTCCATTCCCATCCTTTAACCTAAAAAGTATTGTAAAATATTTACATGTTAAAGATAAAAGTTATCCGGGAGGATTTCGAATCACTGCGATCAATTTACTTTTCAATGATATTGAGGATGTTATTTTTTATAAGTATCATAGAAATTTTGAATCGGTCTTTAAAAAAATTACTAAAAAAATCACTCAATTAGAAAAATCAAGAGCCAATATAAAATTGATTGAAGGAGAACTAAAGATTTTTAAAATTGATTTATTGAATTTAATAAAAGAACTGCGAGATGAGGAAATTTCCACTTTCCATGGAGAGGAATTTCCTGAAACTAAAGAAGATATATCTAAATTTAGAGGTTTTAAATTTAAGTTAATTATTTGCGGTGATCCAGAGGTTGGAAAGACCTCAGCGGTTTTGAGATTCACGGATAAAGCGTTTAAGAGAACTTATCTTCCAACAATTGGGGTAAATATAAGCGAGAAAAAAGTTCAATTAAAAAAATTTAACATGGAAATTGCTTTTATGATTTGGGATATTGCTGGGCAACAAAAATTCCAATCTATGAGAAAACATTTCTATACTGGAGCTGAAGGTGTATTTTTAATGTTTGATTTAACAAGTCAAGAATATTTTCTGAATATATCTAAATGGCATAAAGATATTAAATTAAAATTAAAGGATGATTTTGTAGGTTTTTTATTAGGAAACAAAAGAGATTTACGTGCTGAGAGAAAAGTAGGTATAGATGAGATACATAACCTCTCAAAAAATTTGAATATGGAATATATAGAGACATCTGCTTTAACGGGGATAAATATTGATAAAGCGTTTTATGATATGAGTAAGGCTATAATCTCGCATAATGAATTAAAATCTTAATATGACATATAAAATGGAAAAGATTATGACACATCAACCAATTTTGTTATTCTACTGATTGTTGTATCTAAAAATGTACTATCTTCTATTTTTAATTCAATCGCATTTTGAGGACAAATTAAAACACATCTTCCACATCCTCTACATTCATTACTAATAGTGGCACGTTTATTAACTAATTTAATTGCATCAACAAAGCATACATTTTTAGTGCACGTTCCGCAACCTACACATTTCTCAGTTACCTTAATGGAGACACCAGGCATCTTTGTAAATTTTTCTCCAATTTCTGATGTCACATGGGGTAATATTCTATAAAGACAACAGCATGGGCAACAATTACAGATACTTAAAAGCTTATTTCCTGGGTTAACATTAAGCCAAGACGAATCCAACTTATTTCTGCCTATTAAATGAACAAGACCAGCTTCTCGACAGCGTCTCACATGTTCTAATGCTTCCTCTTTTGTAACACGACGTCCTAATTGTGGATTGATGCCCATTACAGCTTCTCCAAGAAAGAGACAACCAAGATTAATAGGATAATCTTTACATTTCATGGAATCTCGACATATACAAAAATTCATAATCCAATGATAATTTGCTTTCTCAATGAAATATTCGACTATTTTGGATGGTAATATTATTTCATCTTGAGGTTTCAAGCTTTCATTAATTTGTATTACTTTATCCTTGGGCAAAAAGATTATATCATCGCCCTCAAAGAGCATCTTCTCGATTAATTTTCCTATGATTGGAAACCTTGTCATCTTAGCAATAATAATTATATGAGGAAATGTCTTTTTTAGAATTTTTACAAACCATAACGGGCGTGCCATATGATATCATTATTGTTATGAAATAGAAATTAGAGTTTTATTTTTTTAGCCGTATTATATAAGTAGCTATAATAATATGTTGCAGCCGGTCCAAAAGCAAGGTGGTCAGTTACTATTCCAAAATATGAAATTTTTTCAAAGAATTGCTGAGAAAAGATTAAGAATGCGTTTTTTCCACCGTCAATAACAATGCCATTTCCAAATATTTGATCTCTTGCTCTAACTTCTGCAATTTCAGTGTATTTTGTTAAAATCTCTTTATAAGCACCATCTTTAATTGATTTTTCTTCAACTAATAGTTTGATTTCAATAACACCCCTTGCGCGAGCTTTCTTTATTGCTTCATAACAATCTACTAAAAATTCCAGGTCTGGAGTAGCAAAAGATATCGATTTTTTTGCTAACTTAAATAGACTTAAAACAGTATTTAAACAAGTTTCCTTACCCCTATGCACATATAGTGCTATTTTAATCGGACTTTTTTGGCTTTGATATATTGGATGTAACTCTCTTATAACAAGATTTGAATTTTCTTCATAATCTTTTAACATTTCCTGTTTGGCAATTAATAAGGCTTCATCGGGTGATTTTGCATGATATTTTGAGGGTCTAGATTCTTCTTCTTTTATAATAAAAGATTTTTCTTTTTCCAAAATACTTAAAATATTATAAATTCGGGAATATGGAACGCCAGATACATCAGAAAGCTTGCGTGCATCCATAGCTCCCTCTGAAACAAGTGCTAAATAGATGGAAATTTCATAATCCGTCAAACCAATTCTCTTTAGACTTACTTTGACATTTTCTGGAATTCCTCTTTCTTCTTGCTCCATTTTTTACAGCCTTTTTATTAAAGGTAATACTAATTTTTTGTTAAGATTAATTCAAAAATAAATTAATTAAATATTAATAGTTTTTCTGTACTATTAAAGGTTCATTACTTTATTATTTAAGAGTAATTATAATAACTCTCTATTATTGATGGACCGATCGATAAAAGGATTATATATAAAAGGGTCACAAAATAAATTTCTTTTAGAGAAATTAAAGATGTTATGAGTTATGGTTGATGAGTTAGATATTTTAATAAAAAAATTAGAGGATAGAAATATTAAAATTGAAACGATTTTTAAAAAACTAGAAAATTTCAAGATTGCAACGCCTTCTTGGGGTTATTCAGAAGGTGGAACCAGATTTCATGTATTTCGGGATAAATTTGCAGCAAGAGATTTAATGGAGAGGTTAGATGATGCAGCGCAGGTGAATAAATTTACAGGGATTGCACCAGAGGTTGCAATTCATATACCATGGGATAAAGTTGATACATTCAATGAGATTGCCGATTATTCTCAAAATTTAGGTCTAAAAATAACTGCTATAAACCCAAACTTATTTCAAGAAGAAGAATATAAATTTGGAAGCATAACCAATTCTAAACTAGAGATTAGAGAGAAGGCAATTGGTCATATCATGGAATGTATTGATATTGGTCGAATTTTAAGGATTCCTTATCTAAGTCTTTGGTTCGCCGATGGGACAAATTTTCCCGGTCAGGGAGATTTTATAAAAAGAAAAAAGTGGATGTTACAATCACTTCGAGAGGTTTATTCAGCAATGCCTGATTTTATGAGCATGTTATTAGAATATAAATTTTTTGAACCTGCATTTTATCACACGGATTTACCAGATTGGGGGCAATCCTATATATTTTGTAAGAATCTAGGAGAAAGAGCAAAGGTTTTAGTGGATTTGGGACACCATCCTCAAGGCACAAATATTGAATTCATTGTTGCAAATCTAATAGATGAAGATATATTAGGAGGATTTCATTTAAATTGTAGAAAATATGGTGATGACGATTTAACAACAGGTTCATTGAATATATATGAATTATTTCTAATTTTTCATGAATTAATTAAAGGGAATGCTGATGATTACAGAAAGACCGCATTTATGTTGGATCAAAGTCATAATATTAAACCAAAGATCGAAGCAATGATTCAATCAGTAATTTCTACACAAGAGATATATACAAAAGCTCTTACAATTGATAATAAATGTTTAGAAGAAGCCCAGGAAAATCAAGATATTATCAGAGCAGAATCATGTTTAAAAGAAGCTTTTTTTACAGATGTCAGTTCAATATTACTAAAATACAGAGAGGATAAAAATATACCAAAAAATCTACTTAAAATGTTCATAGATTCTGGATATAAAGCTCAAATATCAAAAAAAAGAAATATATAAAAAAAGAGAACAATATTTATTATTGAATTAATAAAAAAATATATTCTAACTATTTAATTTCACAATTTTTTCTTATTTGATATACATTATTTTTAAAATTTTATTTTTTTATTTATGTAACTGAAAATTTTTATATAGAATGTTAATTTTATTTTCCATAGAATAAGATAGGTTATCAAAAAATAACATAATAAAAATGGAAGTTGTTAAAAAAATGGACCCAATTGATATAAGAATTTTAGAAGAATTAAAAGATAATTCTAGAAAGTCATTTAATGAAATTGCGGAAAGTGTTGGTAGAACTGAGGCAACTGTTCGAAGAAGAGTTAATCAATTGAAAGAGGCTGGAGTAATAAAAAGGTTTACAATTGTATATGAAGCAGATAGTAAACCCAAAATAAAGGCAACTGTAAAAATTGAGCCAGATTTTAAGAGGATAAAAGAAATTTGTGCAGCACTCTCAAAAATTAAAGAGGTTACTGATATCTGGCGCCTAAGTGGAGATTGTGGTATCTTTTTAAAAGTTGAAATTGATTCTATAGAGAAATTTAATCCATTAATCGAAACAAAAATCTCACAAATTGATGGAATATCTATTAAAGAAACATGTTTTATCACACAAGAGATAAAAAGCAAATTTCTTTAGGATTACTCAATATCCAATTCAATTTTTATGTCTATTTCTTTTATTTTAATTACAGCTTGTTTTATAAAAGATAAAAATAATAAAATATTTTCTATTTTAACAATTAGAAATCATCTATAAATTAAAATGAGCTATAAATTCACAAAAGAGGAATTATCAAAATTTCTTTTTGATTATAATTCCCTAAAAGATGTGCTCCCCACATATAAACCTTCAAAAGTATACATTTGGGATGAAACTTTACGTGATGGTGAGCAATCTCCTGCAGTCTTCCTTACAT
>JAHLWE010000093.1 GCA_019058135.1 Promethearchaeota archaeon
ACTTAGTACGATATCCGATCTGTTTTCAATGATAGAACTATTTTTGGTAGCAATATCGGCTATAGCTCTACTAGTGGCAGGTATAGGCATCATGAATATCATGATTGTTTCTGTTTTGGAACGTACTCGTGAAATTGGTATCCTAAAATCGTTAGGTATGAAGGATCGAAACGTTCTAACAATATTTCTGGGTGAAGCTAGCTTAATTGGTTTATTAGGTGGAGTGTTAGGTATCGCTCTTGGATGGGGTGTAGCAAATGTAATTTCCTTATTCCTATCTGTCTTTATGGGCGGTGGAGTAGGAGGAATGGGAGGTGGGTTCGATATGGGACAACAACAAGCTATGGCATTAAGTATAACACCTATTTTGACACCAACCATATTGTTATTAGCTTTCGCTTTCAGTCTCGTAGTCTGTATCCTTTTCGGCTTATATCCAGCACGGCGTGCATCAAAAATGAATCCAGTAGAAGCATTGCGATATGAATGATCTAAAATAATTAAAATACATCATTTTTTTTCCTTTTATCTAAAAAAATTCAAAAAAAAATAAAAATAAAAATAACAAATTTCGGGGTATATTATTAATGATCCGAAAAAAATCCGAAATTCTTCGGTTCGAAATTTTAAAGATATTAAAGGAGAGCCCAACCCACGGATATTCACTATTTCTCATCCTAAAAGATCAAGAACTTGTAGATTAACCTTCGGATTTATATAAAATATTACGTTTTATGAAAGATAAAGGTTATATTGACGGTGAAACAAAAAAGACTCCAAAAGGTCCAAATAAAGTTATTCTAACACTGACTGATAAAGGCATAGAGGAATATTACAAGAGGGTTATTGAATCTGCCAAAGTTTTTCATAATTTAATAATGGATACAATTATAAAGCGAATGGGAGCAATTTTTCGCAATTTTTTTGAGAAAATTGGATATGATATGAATAAATTTCAAAATAAAAAAATCCTATTCGATATACCAAAAATTTTTCAAAGTAATTTTCAAAGTAGATTAATTAATTCAATATTTGCTCCATTGGATACTGAAGTTGTTATATACATCCAACCAAAAAAAATGGAGGAAAAAAATCTCTTTAGAATATTTAAGAGAACTAAAGTCGATTTGAAAATAATTGACGAAAATTTAAGTATTAAACCAAATTCTATGGATATTATTTTTATGTTTGGAGGGATTTTAAAAGAAGAGCTTCATTCTCGGTTTCTAAACTCAAGAGAATTTCTTAAGCAGGATGGAGTTATTTTTTTAATTATGAGAAGCAAAAATAAAGTAGAAAGACCGAGAGAATTTGGCGGATTCATGGAGGAGATCGTTCGAGATTTCCCAAAAAAACACCTTAACGCTTTTAGGGAGATTTTACCGCCTATGTTTTTGGAAAAGCCTCCAACTAAACCATTAAACCACGAGCAAATTCAAAAATTAATTTTAGAACTTTTTGAGGAGGTTCAGTTGTTTAAAGAACATATATTTTTGGATGTTTATGTTATTCAGAAGCTAAAGATATCGTAATGATGGGTTTTAAAATATTACCAAAAAGAATAAATCATCCGTTCTATTAAAAAAAATATTTAAAGATAGTGTTAAAAGGAAAATAATAGATAATTGATTAAGACATGACTGAAATTAAAAGCAATTCTGAAAATATTGTAGAAGTTAAAGACTTAGTTAAAATTTATAAAGATGGTAATGTAAAGGCTATAGATAAAATTTCATTTACTGTTAAAAAGGGAGAGATTTTAGCGCTTCTAGGCCCTAACGGAGCTGGTAAAACAACAACGTTATCGGTCTTGGCGACTCTGCTAAATGCAACAAAAGGTGCTACATTTGTAAATGGGTACAATGTTGCGAAGGATCCCGATAAAGTAAGGAAGAGTATAGGATTTGTCTTTCAAGAACCTTCAGTAGACGGTGAAATGAAAGGTTGGGAAAACCTTGAATTACACGCGGTTCTTTATGGAATGCCGAAGAAAGAAAGGCAAGTTAAAATACAAGAAGTATTGAAAATTGTGGATCTTGAGGATAGAGCCAATATTTACGTAAAAAATTATTCTGGTGGGATGAAACGTCGCTTAGAAATTGCTCGAGGATTGATACACGAACCAAAGGTTTTATTTCTTGACGAACCTACTTTAGGTTTAGATCCTCAAACACGGCGTAAAATCTGGGAGAAAATAAAAGAATTAAATAAAGGAGATTTAAATATGACTATCTTAATTACCACACACTATATGGATGAAGCAGATGAGCTTGCTGATAGAATATGCATAATGGATCACGGTAAAATAATTGTTATGGATACTTCGGAAAATCTAAAAAAACAATTATCCGGAGATGTAATAGATATACAATTTGAGAATGTTGACAATCAGTTTAAGTTTCCCATGATTATCAAGCAAGTAAAGAAAATATCTGGAGTTAAAAATATTTCATTTGGAACCGCAGGAAACGAACAAGAAATAATACCTAAAATACAACTACCTCCAGGTATGCCTGCTACTGTTTCTCCTGAAATGATCCAAGCAAGAATGAGAGAAATTTTATCTGATCCTAGAAAATTGTTAATGGCTTGGAAAAAGATGCCAATGACAGCAAATATGTTTTTAAGTGCTCCACTAATCGCTAAGAAAAAGATTGCATATATGTTTGACGACAAGCTTTTAGAAGAAGTTCCAGAAAATATAAAACAAGAGTTAATTAAAATAAAGAAGGGAGAATATCCAGAGGAAGAAGTGGATATCGAGCCATCATTATCAATCTCTTGCGAAAACGGTGGAAAGCAGTTACCTCTAATCATTCAAAAAATAAATGAAAATAATTTAATCATAAAATCTGTAGATATGCATCAACCTACATTGGAAGATGTGTTCCTCCATTACGTAGGGAGCGTAATAAGGGAGGAATCTTCAAATCAAACAAAAGATGTTAAAAAGATGATTCAAATGAGGCAATTAAGGAAGTGATAATAAATGTCAGAATTAAGTAATACGCAAACCAAAATAAATTATAACGCTGTATGGGCACTGGCGAAAAGGGAGTTATTGGGATTCTGGAGAAATAAATCAAGGGTTATCTCATCAATAGCTCAGGGAATACTCTTCCTATTTGTTTTTGCGGGAGGATTTTCATCCCTTTCAATAACTATAGATGGAGTACCTGTTGATTCAAGAGCTTTTACTGCTTCGGGTATCGCAGCAATAGTTATTTTATTTACTGGTATATTTGGAGGCATGTCAATTTTTCGAGATAAGATGTTCGGGTTCATGAAAGAATTATTAGTAGCACCAGTTAGTCGAAGGACATTGATGTTTGGTAGAACATTAGGAATATCTCTACAGACATTAGTTCAAGTTTTAATAATGATTGGACTAAGTATAACATTCGGATATTATGGATACGACATAAATTTAATTTGGCGTGTAATGTTAGTCTTACCCGTTGCTCTTTTAGCAAGTATGGGGATCGTTGGTGTAGGGCTAACGATCAGTACTCGTCTGAACGATATGCAGTCTTTCGGACTAATCCAAACATTTATCGTGATGCCTATGTTCTGGTTATCGGGGGCTTTATTCGCTTTCAATTCAGTACCACTTCCTATGCAGGTAATAATGATGTGTAACCCTTTTACTTATAGCGTGGATCTATTTAGATTAATGTTGCTCGGAGTATCGTACTTTCCATTTTGGCTTGATCTAATAGTGATGGTAGTATTTGGAGCGATTCTAATATTAATTGGGGCAAGATCATTTAATAAAATGGAAGTAAGTTAAGTAAACAAGCAATATAATAGAGAATTAGTAATAGTTTACAAAAATTTTTGCTTTAAGAGGGCGAGTAATTTATCTTTATCATCCCCCTCTGCATCTTTTGTGCTTTTCCTATTTGAGAAATATCTAGGGCAGAGTTCTTTTATCTCTTCTTCGTCTAGTTGCTTTACTTCTCGGTAGGTCATTCTTCACCTTTACCCCAAATATTATTACCCCTTATATGGAAGCGGTGCGCTTTTTACTAACCATAATCTAAAATACTCCCATATACTTTAGTCTATTAGTAATGTCGGTATTTAGTGTGGTTTTAATTTATTTCGGAGGAAGGAGTTTTACAAAAATAGAGGCATCATAATTCTTTTAAAAATTCTTCTTTAAGGATGGCAAGTAATCTCTTTTTTTCATCCCCCTCTATACATTTTATATCTTTTCCTATCTGTAATATGTCGTAGAGATTCTCTTCTAAGACCTCTTGTCCTTTTTGTTCTTTTTCATCCTTTTTTGAACTACTCTCATAAGAAAAGTTCATCAATAAGATATACCTCAAATTTCATTTATCGACAAAATTTATAAATATTCGCTAAAGATTCTTTTTCCGTGTTAGTGTTTCTTCCCTTTTTTTCCCGAGAGAAAAAGGAATAATATAAATCTATTGATTAATTATTTTTTCATACTTATGCCATATCTCAATTTTAAAGGAAAAAAAATTTATTATCAGCTTAAAGAAAATAACGTAGCAAGTTCGCAAAATAAGGGATTAATTTTTATTCATGGGTCAGGGAGTACTTCACTCATTTGGCAAAATCAGATTGATGGTCTAAATCTTGATTATAAATTAATAGCGGTTGACCTCCATTCACATGGAAATTCTGACAAATTTTTAATATCAGAAATTACCCTCGACCTTTACGTTAATGTTATTGAAAAATTGAAAGAATCTTTAATATTAGAAAAAATGATTTTATGTGGGCATTCATTAGGTGGTGCTATTATATTATCCTATTATTTAAAAATTCCTATTGATATTGAATCTTTAATTTTATGCGCTACAGGCGCTCGATTACGGACTAGCTCCGTTATATTCCAGCAACTTAAAGATGATTATAAACAATATCTGAATAATATACGTCAAACAGCATTTCATAGGAAAACTCCTAAATCAGTTATTGATATTTATAGAGAACAACTCTCTAAAGTCGATCCCAAGTCATTTATAACGACTTTAAAATATGTGATGGTTTTGATATTATGCAAGAATTGAAATTAATTCAAGTTCCGTGCCTAATTTTATGTGGAGATAGCGATATTTTAACCCCTCCGAAGTATAGTCAATACTTCCACACTAATATTAAAGACAGTAAATTACATATTTTACAACAAGCGGGGCATATGGTAATGTTAGAAAAACCTCAGTTAGTAAATCAATATATCCAAGAATTTATTGAATCTTTATAATCAAAACATTTTAAAAAATTAATTTTACTATTATTTTATCAAAAATTATTATTAATTTTTAGATTAAGAGATGAGGATATGAAAATCGGTTATGTTCAAACATCCCCAATTTTTGGTGAAAGGGAGCAAAATTTTACACAAGTTGAGGAATTATTAGTTGATATTAAAGCAGATCTTATTGTATTTCCTGAACTATTCGCTACGGGTTATACATTTGTTTCTAAAGAAGAAGCAGAAGCTCTGGCAGAAAATTTAAATGGAATAACAGGTCAGTTTTTGCAAAAAATGGCTAAGATTACAGGAGCAGTAATTGTTGGGGGCTTTATTGAAAAAGAGAACAATGAAATCTTTAATTCTGCGATGTTGGTTTCTGAAATCGGCGTAATTGGTACATATAGAAAAATCCATCTCTATTATAAAGAAAAATTATGGTTTTCACCTGGAAATCA
>JAHLWE010000094.1 GCA_019058135.1 Promethearchaeota archaeon
GATAGGGTTTTTAGAATTTATAACTTCCAAAATAGCTGGAACTGATTCTTGCCCTATCAATGCAAGGGTATCAATAACTCGATATCGCACTCTCCACTCTGGATCTTCAAGTGCCGTTATAAGAGATGGAATTGCTCTTGTAGAACCTTCGCCAATTCTACTTATTGCATGAGCAGAGGCATTTCTAACAGCCCAACTTATATCTTTTAGGCTATTCATTAAGTCGGGAATAGCATTATAGGCATCAGGACCTATTTTTCCAAGTGATATAGTGGCTTCTGTTCGAATTTCTTCATTTTCATCATTTAGACTATTTATCAAATTAGATATTGATTCTTGACTAGCGAAACCGATTTTTCCAAGAGAAATCACAACTTCTTTTCGAATCGACATTTCTTTATTATTAATATACCTACATAACTCGGGGATGGCATCTTTTGCTGGAGCTCCTATTTTTCCTAATGATCGCGCAACTTCACGACATATACTCCAATCGTCATCTGCTAAACATTCCGCTAGATTGGATACTCCCAAGGTGGCTTTTTGACCAACTTCACCTAGTGCTAATACAGCATTAAATCGAATTGATCTAATCTCACTTTTTAAATATCTAATTATATCATTTATAACAGATGGATCTTTTTCAACCCGTGCAACCACCAAATCAACTTTAGCATCTCTTAACAATTTTTCTATAGGTGCTGACATTTTTAACCTCCTTATATTCCCAAATAAACCTTTTTTATTCGTGGTTCTCTTTCAAGTTCTTCTTTAGTACCTCTAATTTCGATTTTTCCTTCTTCAAGAACATTAATATTATCGCTTACAGCCATAGCTAATACTGCGTCTTGTTCAACTAATAAAGTGGTTGTACCTTCATGTTTTATTTTTTCAATAGCTTCGAAAATCTTTGTTTTTACTTTTGGAGCCAATCCTAAAGAAGGTTCATCCATTAAAAGAAGCTTTGGATTAGCCATCAATGCGCGACCTATTGCAAGCATTTGTTGTTCTCCCCCACTGAGGGTTCCTGCTCGCTGTTTTTGGCGTTCTTTAAGACGTGGGAATATTTCGAATATAAAATTTAGTAGTTCATGATATTTTTTCTTATCTTTAAGTGAAAGAGCCCCCATTTCAAGGTTTTCAAGAACGGACATATCATAAAATAATCTTCGACGCTCTGGACAATGTGCTATGCCCTTTCTAGCAATCTGATAAACTTCCAACTCATCAATCCTTTCACCCAGAAATATAACTTTCCCCCTATCAGGTTCCTCCAAACGGGATATAACTCGGAGCAGAGTTGATTTTCCTGCACCATTTGGACCAATAACAGCATCTAATGATCCTTCTTCAACTGTTAAGTTAATTTCTTCAATGGCTTTTGCTTTATCATAATAATGGTAAATTTTTCTCATCTCAAGCAAATACACCACCTCTACCTAAATATGCTTCAAGTACAAGTTTATGATTGGCAACCTCCTGAGGGGTGCCATCAGTGATAAATTCACCTTGATGCATAGCAATCACTCTCGGAACTAAATTCATTAATTCGCGTAATACATGCCCTGTAACAAAAATTGTAACACCTTCATTACTTAATCGTCTTATTAATGCATGTATATGTTCCTGTTCTTCATAAGAGAGCCCACTAAATGGTTCATCAAGAAGAAGTATCTGGGGATTAGTACCAGCAGCTTTACCAATCTCAAGTCTTCTCAAATCACCGTGAGGTAATATAACTGGTGGGAACCTAGCTTTATCTATAAGTCCCACTTCGGAAAGAATTCTACTCGCATACTGGTCAATTCCTACTTTCTCAGCAGCCTTCTTACCTCTTGGTGAAAGACATGCAACAGAAACATTATCAAGCACTGACATATAATGAAATGATCTAACTAACTGAAATGTTCTCACAAGACCCAAATTTACAATTTGGAAAGGTTTTAACCCAGTAATATCCATCCCATCAAATCTGATTGAGCCCGCGTTAGGTTTTTCAAATCCAGAAATTAAATTAAAAACAGTAGTTTTGCCTGCACCATTTGGACCAATAAGCCCCACAAATTCTCCTCGTTGTATTTCA
Organism: Promethearchaeota archaeon; assembly: GCA_019058135.1. GTDB lineage: Archaea > Asgardarchaeota > Lokiarchaeia > Sigyniarchaeales > SOKP01 > 6H3-1. The sequence continues at coordinate 2,084 of JAHLWE010000094.1, forward strand.
AAACTAAAGTCGTTAACAGCTGTTAATCCTCCAAACTTTTTCGTTAAATTTTTTATTTCCAAAATTACTCCCATTTTCTAAATCAACTTTTTCTTTTTTTTATATATATATATACCTTTTATCTTCCTAATAAGAAATCATAAAATTCTCTAAGATGCTCTAAAGCTGGTTTTAATATTCCTTGTTCAGCAAAACGGATCATAATTATTAAGATGATAGCGGAAATTAATGTTGGAAAAAACAGAAAAATTGTCCCAAAGGCTCCTAAAGGCTTAAATAATTCATTAAGTATAACCCAATAGACAAAAGCTCCCAAAACAGAACCAGATATTGTAGCGAGCCCACCTAATGCTACCATAACAATTGCATAAAATGAGTAGAGGGCTAGAAAAACCGAAGGATTAACAGCTCTTGAATTCAACGAAAAAAGTGAGCCAGCAATCCCAGCAAAAAAACCACTAATCATAAATGCAATTAACTTATATTTCGTTGTATTGATACCTGAGGCATCCGCAGCCGATTCATCATCACGGATTGCTTTAAATATAGTTCCAATATTTGATTTAATAATAATGATTAAAATAACAAAAGAGATTATCATAATAATCAAAATATAGAGGAAAGTTATAATAAGGTCTTCTGACATTGCGGGAAGTCCTGAGATTCCTTCTGTGCTTCCAAGAATGTCCTTTAATTCCCCCGACATAAATAAATTAAACATAATTAAACTAAATGCCATGGTTCCTAATGCCAAATATGGTCCTTTTAACCTAAGACAGGGAATGCCAACAATCAAACCAACTAATACAGCCACAACAGCCCCAATGATCATAGAAAAAAACCAAGGTAATCCAGCCATTTTAACAAAAGCTGCTGCGACATAAGCCCCTACTCCGAAAAAAACGGAATGCCCAAAACTGGTCTGTCCCGTAAATCCCGCCAAGAGATCCCAACTGGCAGCAAAAATTGAAAAAATCAAGAAAGAAATTAAAATAGTTGTAATGTAATCATCCATAGTAATAAGTGGAATAAGAATCGTGCCAATTATACATAATATAGTTAAGCTTCCTCTGAAAGTAAAAATCCACTCTTTAAAACTTTTTACTTGATGAGGAATTTCTTTATATATATTTCTAGTCGCTCTTGGTATCCCTAGAAAAAAATTTTTAGAACCCGATACAGCATCAGAAAGTTTCCTTCTAATTTTTTTAGGCAATTTTTTATTACACCTCCTTCTTTCCAAGCAAACCTTGAGGTCTAACTAAAAGCATAACTACGATAACTAAAAGTGGAAATACTGTAGCTAAAGTTGGACTAATAAAAACACTGCAAAAAGTTTTTGCATACCCCATAATAAAGGCTCCAAGGACACATCCTGAGGTACTTCCCATACCTCCAAAAACAGTAACTGCAAAAGCGCTTAATAGAAAACTCCATCCCATATCAATTGTTATAGCAGAAGTGGGAGCATATAAAATTGCAGCCATACCCGCTAGAAAAGCAGAGATCATAACAGTTATCATAAGGATTCTATCTGCATTAATACCCATAAGCAACGCTGCCTCACGATCTTGGGAAACTGCACGAATTGATTTTCCAATCTTTGTTTTGCTAATAAATAATCCAACTAGAAATACAAGAATTAAAGATCCAATTATTACAAAAATGAACTGAATTGGGAATGTAACTCCTAAAAACTCTACGCTACCGAAAATAAAAGGAGAAATATAATGTGGTTTAATTCCAGCTATTACTTTTACAAACTCCTGCATGAAAACGGCAAATGCAAATGTAACAATCACAACTCCTATGTGAGAGTCTTGTAAAGGTTTTATCAGAGCTAGATATACAACACCTCCTACACTTATTGCAATAATTAATGAGAGTATTATACTAATTATAAGATTAATATATAAAACTCTAGAGGTTACGTAAAATACATAACAAGTAATTAAATAAAAAGCACCGTGACCTAAATTCAAAACACCACCTACACC
>JAHLWE010000095.1 GCA_019058135.1 Promethearchaeota archaeon
AACCTCCTCCTATAATAAAAATATAACCCCAATTAACAATCCCTCCCAATAAAAGCGCAAATCCGACTTCTATAAAAGTACCCTTTAATGTAAATTTCACACCAGTTACATTCTTTAATACAATAATTGTTGCAGCACATGGGATATATAACATTGTTATCAAGGCAAACACAAACATTTGAATTGGTGTCATTAATTCACTTAATGCAATACCTAAAATATCAACTGCCAGAATCTCAAGTAATACTAAAGTCAATTCTTTTCTTAATATTCCATAAATTAAAAAAATGCCAGTTATTACCGGTAATCCTAACCATAGTACTGTAATTGGCTGCAGAAGCACATTAATTGGCTCTAATAAATTAAACATTAACATGATTTCCATTAACATTCCAATAATAATAATAAGTGGCATCGCTTTATAAACAAATTCCTTACTCCTAAACCAAGTTTGTTTTAAAATTACACTTGTATTTGGTTTTCTAAACTCATGCATTTCCATAATTAATTCTGTTTGAGGTTCTTGTGAATATCTTGTTGCAATTTTTCCAAATAAAATAATTACTGCAAAATCAATACCGTATAAGATAATAGCATATATAAATCCTAGATATTTTGCAACTAATCCCATTATTACTGCCATAACTGCTGCACAAGGAATTAATGTAGTTAAAAAAGCGGTAATCCTTCTCTCTCTCTCTGTTTCCATGATTCTACAGGCAGTGCATCCTGGTACATTACAACCAAAGCCGAGAATTAATGGGATAATTGCTTTACCATGAACTCCAACTTGATGCATAAATTTATCCATCATAAAAGCAGCTCTAGGTAAATAACCAGAATCTTGAAGGATTTCTATTACTATAAAAAATGGAATAACATAAACTAAAACTCCACCAACTCCACCAAACAAGCCCGCTATTGCCCCTTTCCAAAAAATATTAGTCCCAATATTGTCACCAAATATATTAAAGATTATAGGCGTTAGAAATTCATATATCTCATCTAGCCATCCCCCAACGATATCACCCATTGTAAATACAACCCAATATGTCCCAAATAGGATAATAAATAATAGAACATAACCAAAAATAGAGTGGGTTGTTAAATGATCTAATTTATCTGCCCAAGTTGCTTTTGTTTGCTTTTCTCCATAAACGACCGACTGGTTAATAATTTCATGGATTCGATTATATATTTCTGCTGAAATAATTGTATTAATATCCTCTCCATGTAATTCTTCCAACTCTTCTCTAATTTCTGCTGCAATATCTATAATTTCTGGTTTAAATCTCTTTATCTTTCCAATTAATTCATCATCCTTTTCTAAAATCTTAATCGCAAGGAATCTGCTGGGATATTTGATATCTTTTAACTCGTCAGGATAATTATTAATTTCCTCAATTAACTTCTGAATTCCAGTTTCTACTTCCTTACCAAATTTGAAAAAATCTTCATTAGGTATTTGAAATTTATTTTCAAACATTTCAATGGTTTTTTCTAATAACTCATGCACTCCACGCCCATGAACTGCAATGACAGGTATAACTGGGATTTTAAATATCTTTTTCAATTTATCAAGATTTATCTTTATTTTTCTTTTCCTAACTAAATCTAATTGATTAACTGCCAAGATCATTGGAAGCTTTAAACCAATTAACTGAACCGTAAAAAATAAATTCCTCTCTAAATTCGTTCCATCTATTACATTTACTATTAAATCGATTTTTTCACCTATTAAAAATTCCCTTGAAATGATCTCCTCAATTGAATATGTTGATAATGAGTAAATACCAGGAAGATCAACAATATTAAAATCATAATTTAAAAATGTTAATTTTCCCTCACATTTCTCTACGGTTTTTCCTGGCCAATTCCCAATACACTGATTCATTCCAGTGAGTTGATTAAAGATTACCGATTTTCCAACATTTGCATTTCCAGCTAATGCAATATTTATTATTTTTCTTTCTGTCAAATCTTCATATGTTATTTTTTTCTAAAATTAACTTAACTTATGTAAAAATTACTAATTTAATATTATAAATATGATATGGAAAAATCGAGTAATTTTTTGATATCATACTCATTAACTTATGTAACCAGTTCTCCTAAAATTTTTCTAGCTAATCCTCTTCCAATAACTAAATCAGACCCTTTCACTTTAACTTGAACAGGACCAAATAACGGCGCTGATCTTAGTTTTTTTATTTTTGTACCCGGTACTATTCCGAGATTCGCTAATCTGGTCTTTGCACGCCAACCAGCATGAACCCTGCGAACAATAAATTCTTTATTATTTTGTAAAAGATCTAATGTAATCATCTTATTCAACGTATCCACGTTTAATATCTAATTTTTATAGTATTTAAAATTTTTAGTTATATCTAATAATAGAACATAACTCTTTATTTAAAATTAATATATTTTGTTAAAATTCCAAGACTGATATGTTTTATCGAAAATTTAAGTTTAATTACTATTGAAGAACATCAATAATTCGAATTTTTCTTTAATGAATTTTATCCAATCATTATGTATTATCTTAACTTAATCTTAATTATAAATGACTTCAAACATATGAAAAATATAAAATTTTTTGAAAAACACTATTTGTTTTACATTTCTGTCAAAAATATATAAAAAAAAGAAATAAAAAGTTAAAGAAATCTATTCTTCTCTTAATTCTCTTCTGAGAATTTTACCTACTACCGATTTTGGCAATTCTTCTACAATTTCTATAATCCTTGGATATTTAAAGGCTGAGATATTTTCCTTAGCCCATTTCATTAAATCTTCTTTTGTAACTTTGCCAACATATTCTTCTTTTAAAGATATAAATGCCTTAATATTTTCTCCCACATCAGGGTCTGGAACGCCAACAACTCCAACTTCATTCACAGCGGGATTCATGTAGAGTATATCCTCTACTTCTCTTGGGAAAACAGCATGCCCTTTATATTTTATCATATCACGCTTTCGATCCTTAATGCGTAGGTGTCCTTCTCCGTCTATACAACCTATATCGCTAGTGAAATACCATATCCTATCCTTCGAATCTTTTCGAAGTGCATTTTTAGTTGCCTCTTCTCGGTTATAATAACCCAACATTACTTGTGGACCATTGCCACAAATTTCACCAATATATTTCTCCGATTCTTCAATTCCGCACTTCTCCGTACAATATGGCTCAGTATGAGGACAATGAGGCAATATTTTAGTGCCAGTTTCAACGTCAACAATCTTTATTAATGTATCACTTACAGGAAATCCGACTGTATTCGTACGATATAACGGAGGAAAAGGGGTAACAGTTAATACAGGACTCGTTTCACTCATACCGAATCCTTCAATTATCAAGGAACCTGTTAATTCTTCGAATTTATGTTTAACTTCAGCAGGTAATGGGGCAGCCCCACTCAAACATGCAATAAATGAGGTGAGCTTATTTTTATAGTTCCCAGAGTTCGGGTCTATATTTATTGCGTTCCAAAGAGTCGGGACTCCCGGGATAAATGTAGCTTTCTCTTTTTTAATAATATCTAATATCTTTGACATCTTTTCCCTCGGTGGCGTTATGAAAAGAATTAATTGGTATCCCATAAAAATTCCTAAATTCATTGAAACTGATAAAGAAAAAAGATGTGCCAGTGGTAAAACGACAACCATTCCGCCTTTACCTGCTGTATCCTCT
>JAHLWE010000096.1 GCA_019058135.1 Promethearchaeota archaeon
GTATCGGGTAATGGAAGTCCAACACTTTCAATCTTCTTCTTGCCAAATACAGGATTTATTGTAGCCAAAACTGCGGTTTTGGTCATACCGCAAACCTCTACGAACTTATTTGCCGAATGAAAATCTTTTTCAAAATCTCTAACTGCTTCAACTGGAAAGGGTGCAGCTCCAGAAATATATAAAGTAATGTTATCCAATATAGAATCTGGGATTTCCTTGGATTTTGGATTACGTTGAACCATTAAAAACAAAGTAGGTACATTTCCAAAAACAGTAATTTTTTTATCGATCATTTCATGTATAATATGATCTGTGTCGCGTGGATTTGCTATAATAATAGATTAGTTATAACTTGCGCTTTGACCGGTTCACTCACTTCGCGAGCACAAAATCCAGCGCTTCCACATACTCCGGAAGAATTAGCAAATGACGCTTATGCTTGTTATGAAGCTGGGGCGACAATGGTCCATATACATGCTAGAATGCCTGACGGCACACCAACTGCTTCTCCTGAAGTGTTTCAGGACATTGTTAAAAGAGTAAAAGAAAAATGTGATGTACTTCTATGTTTATCTACCGGGGGGGCTCCTGGCATGACTCTTGAGCAAAGATTGGGACATATCCCTATATGCAAACCTGAGATGGGGTCCCTAAATTCTGGATCAATGAATTTTGCTCTTGCAAGAGGAACAACAATTTTAAAGGAAATTATATTTCCAAATAAATTTGAAACTTTAGGACATTTTGGAGATACATTTAAAGAAGCAGGAACCGCCCCTGAACTTGAAGTATATGATGTTGGACAAATAAATAATATCCTCTTTGTAAGAGAACAAGGGCATTTCCATGATCCTTTAAATTATAATATTGTACTCGGCGTTTTAGGAGGAGCGGCTCCGACAATGGAAAATCTCATGTATATGAAGAATCTTATTGAAAAGATTCCAAGGGCTACATGGTGTATCACTGGGATTGGCAGACATCAATGGCGGTTAATTACTCAAGCTATCCTTTTAGGAGGTAATGTAAGATGCGGTCTCGAAGGCAATATCTATATTTCGAGAGGAGTCCTCGCAGAAAGTAATAAGCAAATGGTAGAAAAATGCGTTCGCCTAGCAAAAGAATTGGATCGGGAAATCGCAGATTTGGATGAAGCCAAAGAAATTATGCAACTTCCAAGGAAATATTAATAATTTTATTTTTTCTTTAAATATTCACGCAAGTTTTTTTTAAGTATATTTCTCTTAAATTTAATAAGATAAATACAGTGATTCTTCTATTCATTCCAAAAAAATTTTTTAAGTAGAATACATTCTTAAATGTAGTAGTTATTAGTTATGGCCCTCTTGGTACAGCGGTTAGTATTGGGGACTGTGAAGTAATTTCTACTTCAGAATTACGGAGTCATCCCTAGAGGCGGGTTCGATTCCCGCAGAGGGCCCTCATATTACTTCTTAAATATAAATATAGAAAAATTCATGATGATAAATAAATTATGAAAATCTCTTTAAATGGGAATTGGTTTTGTGAAGTTGATAAAAAAGATCTTGGTAAGAAAGAAAATTGGTTTAATTATAACTCTTTTGAATCTAAAAAAAATCTAACTGAAATAAAAATCCCTATTAGTTTTAACACTTTGAAAGAGTACGAGAATTTTGAGGGTATTTTTTGGCATTATATTTTATTTGATTTTGATCAACAGAATAAAGATACGGATGTTTTTATTGAATTCGAGGGAAGTAATTACTTTACTGAAGTGTGGCTTAATAATAAATTTCTTGGTGATAATGAAGGAGGTTTTCTTCCCTTTAGATTTAAAATTAAAAACTCAACTCTATTAAAAGCTAAATCTAATTTTTTAGCTGTTAGAGTAGATAATATTAGAAGGAAAGATGGAATTCCCGGTCTATTTTTTGATTGGTTTAATTGGGGTGGTATTTACCGGGATGTCAATTTAATTATTTTAAAGAAAAATCGATTAAAGAAAGTAAGAATTAAGACACTACTACCTTCACGAAAAAAGTCTCTAATTCGGATTTCCTATAGAATTAAAGGTTCTTTAAATTTCAAATGGTCAATAATTGAACCAGATAAAAAAGATGATAATATGCCAATAGTTTCTGGAACAAAACCAAATCAAGATAATATAGCAATCACGATAAATAATCCTAAGTTGTGGTCTCCAGATTCACCAAAATTATATAAATTGATAATTAAACCAATAGATAGTGGGAATGAAAGAGAAATTCTTTTTCAAACTAAATTTGGAATTCGACAAATTGAAACTAAGGGAATATATCTCTATTTGAATAAGCAACGAATTAAAATTAAGGGTGCTTCATTACATGAAGAGTATATGCCATACGGGAGAACTATTCCGTATGAAAAGCGTGAAGAAGATATTAAGAATATGAAATCTTTCGGATTCAATGCTTTAAGAACAGCACATTATTCTCATGATGAAAAATTAATGGATGCCGCTGATAAGTTAGGGATATTAATTTTAGAGGAAATTCCTCTTTGGGGTTTTTGTGATTTTGGAAATCCAAAAACATTTAAGCTAGCTGCGAAAATGTTAAATAGATTAATTGAGAGGGATTATAATCATCCAAGTGTTATCTGGTGGAGTGTCGGAAACGAAATTCCAATACAACACCCAAATTGCTCACGATTCATGAGGTGTTTAATAAAATGGGTAAGAATACATGATGATACAAGACTCGTAACTTATGTTTCATATAAGTTTTTCATTGATTTAACTCAAAGGAAGGCTGATATTGCTGCAGTAAATGTTTATCTTGGATGGTATTATGCAAGAGTTAATCAACTTAATTTTATGGCAGACGCTATGAGAGCAATAGCCCCCAAGAAGCCATGGATTTTTACTGAGTTCGGCGCTGGTGCGAAAATCGGGTTTAAGGCTGGGTGGAAAAATCAAGTAAAATTTAGCGAAGAAAGACAGGTTAGAGTGCTCGACTATACCATTCGCACACTTAATTCAAAAGATTATATTGCGGGTTGGTTTATCTGGATTTATCGAGATTTTCGTTCTTTGATGAGAACAAATCAATTTCAGCAAGGCTACAACCGGAAAGGTATAGTTAGTGAAAAAAATGAACGAAAATTGATAATAAAATTGTTTCCTGAGATAGTGAATGAACAAAGAAAAGTTAAAAATCTAAGTTTATTAGGAAGCTTATTAACTGCGTATTTTTTTCCGCTTTTAATTATTGGAAATTTTATTTTTGATTTTTTTATTTTACATAGTATGAATTTACAATATAAACGTGGTGTAAAAAAAGCTTGAATGAAGAAGTTTATGAGAAGTTACAAGAATTTTTAAATCAATTCCCATTAGGTTTTCCCAAAACACCATCTGGAATAGAAATTAAGATATTAAAGAAACTTTTTACAGATAATGAAGCAGAATTGGTTCCATTGTTAACACACATTCCAGAAACAGTTGCTCGAATAACGCGACGACATAATCTGGAAGAAAAAGATTTGGAAGAAAAATTTGAGCATATGGCGAAAAAAGGACTTATCTTTCGAGTTCACAGGGATGGAAGAACGCTTTATAATGCTGCACCTTTCATGATCGGTTTATATGAATACTCAGTTAAAAAAATCGATAAGGAACTTGCCAAAATGTATAAAGAATATTATGATACTGCATATTTAAATGAAATTGGTGTTAGCAATGTTCCAGGTTTTAAAGTTATTCCCGTAGATGAAACAATCCCTATAAACACTACTCTCTATCCATATCATAAACTTAAGGAGAGCATTAAAAAAGTTAGAATAATTTCTGTCACGGATTGTATTTGCCGTAAGGAAGCGAGGTTAAATGGAGAAGGCTGTGATTATCCTATAGAGACATGCCTTAGCTTCGGAGTAGCAGCAGAGTATTATATCGAAAATGGTCTAGGTCGAGAAATAACTGCAGAGGAGGCAATAAAAATCATAGAAGAAGCTGATGAGGCTGGTTTAGTTCATGCTAGTGCTAATTCCAAACATTTATCCAATCTATGTAATTGTTGTCCATGCTGTTGCGCATCTATGCAAGGGATAACAAAAATGGGGCACGATAAACATAGATATATGAATGCAATGTTTGAATCTATTATTGATCCAGAAAAATGTATTGGTTGTGGATCCTGTGTGGAAAGATGTCCAGTTGGAGCAATCGATCTAGAAGATATTGCTATTGTAAATAGAGAAAAATGCCTTGGTTGCGGACTATGTTATAGAGTTTGTCCTGAAGAAGCGATAACTTTACAATTAAGAGAAGACGGAGAAGAGCCCTTTAACAAGGTGATTGAAATGGGAATGGCCATCCTCGAAGGAAAAAAGAAATCAAAATAAAATTATTTAATTTCTCCACTCTCTTTTAGAGCATCATATAATGCTTTTACAGATCCATAAGTATCATATTTTGGAGTCCAGCCCAAAACTTGTTTTGCCTTGCTTGAATCAACAATTATTGGATATCTTGTAGCACGAATCCAACCAGGTGTTAAAGATCTTAGAATACAAAGTTTATATAAAGCGTTTATTAATAATAATCCAAAATGATATGGTAATTTAACGCAATTAATTCCTAATTTTTCAGCAATCTCCCTTGAACTTATAGGATTATCGGCTCCAATATTAAATGCTCCAGAGACGTCTTTCTTTAAAACCAAATAGAATGCTTCTGCCACATCATCAATACAAGCTAATTTTACTAAAACCTCAGGTGAAAATGTATAGATCTTGTTGCCGAGAAAATAAGTTCAAAAAAAATTGTTAATATTGGGGCCTAAAAAAATACTGGGACGAATTCGTGTAATAATTACATCTGGGTATTTTTTTGAAAGCTCATCCAGATATTTTTCTACATAATATTTTGTTTCATTATAATAAAAATGTTTTTTCATTAATCTAATTGGGTGTTCTTCAGTAATAGGAATCGGATTTTCTGGGAAAGCACCATAGGCAGCAACTGAGCTTGCATGAATAATCTTTTTTATGCCAGCTTTTATTGCGCAATTAAAAACATTTTTACTTCCATCTAAATTTATAGAATACATCTCTCTCCTATTAGATATTCGGCTTACAATAAATGCTAAATGTATGATTGCGTCATATCCTCTTAAATCTTCAAAAATTCTCTTATCCCGAATGTCTTTTTTAATGAATTTAATCTTTTGTGAAGTATATTTTGGTTCTATTATGTCTAATCCTAAAATCTCAGTAATCTCCTTATCAGATTCAATTATTGGAACTAATTCTGATGCAAGAAAGGATGATATTCCTGTAATTACTACTTTCATTATAAGTATTTTTGCTTTCTTTAATTCACTTCACAATTTAGTTAAAAATTTAACTTTTTTTTTATATAAAAGCTAATAATATTTCGAAAATCTTGTTATTTTTATTAATTTTTTCTAAAAATGATCAAAACTATAAAAAAATTTAAAATGCATTTATTTAAATATATGATATATCTTATTAATATATAGAAATCTATCATAATATTGTAAAGTAGTCCAATTACGTAAAGAATGATGATCATTTATTTAATCGGAGTAATTTTAAGTATAGTTATCTCAGGTATAACAATTTATTCTCACATAAAGAGATTTCATAATTTAAAAATTAAACTCCTCTTTATATCAACTATTTTTCTTATTAATTATGGAATTATCTATCCTTTACTTAAATATATTAGTTTAATAGCAATTTTTAAAGTAGATTTTACTCTGTTGTTATGGAGAATTAGTTCAAATTTACTTATATGTTCTGGAATTTTGATAATTATTGGAATTGAAACTTTAGATCTTAAAAGATTTCATCTTTTTCTTAATTTAATAATTTTTTCCCTAAGTGGCTACATTATTTCACTTACTCTTATGAATGAAACTTTCATTATTTCTACAGTAATAATTGATTCACTTTCATATTATGTAGTAGAAATAAGTTTTAATTACCTTATTAGCGGACTTATTCTCTTAATTTTTATTCTTCTAAAACTTAATTATAATTTTTTATCTGTATTAAAATTTAAAACGAAAAAGAGAAGATTAAGGGTGTATTATATAATTCCTAATACAATGATTATTTTAATGATAACATTTTATCTAATTCTACAATATTTAAATCCGTATTTATTTTCAAGTTTTTCTCTTTTGTTTAATTGGATTGGAGTTCTTTTTAGCTACTATGTTTTTTTAAAATATTATACTAAGTATTTATCATTCTTCAATATTGCTTATGAATTTGTTGTTTTTCATAAATCGGGGATAATGTTATTTAGTTATGATTTTGAAAAAAACGAGAGAAAAGAAACATCAACTATAAAGGGGGCTGTCCTTATCGGAATAAATCATATTCTCTCAGAATTCAGCACTGCAAAAGACCAGATTACTTCGATTAAATTAAAAGATCGAGAGATAATCTTAGAATATAATAGAGAGTATGGATTTGCTATTCTCCTCATAGTAAATAAGAGTACCAATGTTTTCAAAAAAGCTACACAGTCGTTCATGAAACAATTTATTGGGAAATATAAAAATGAATTAAAATCTTATATGGATTTAAATACTGCAATTGATACATCTGCTTTTGATGATGCAAATAATATATTGCTTAAAACGTTTGAATGTGTTCCTTCTTTAAGTAATAATAGTAATAAATAAAATTTAATTTTATTGTTGAAGGTTCTCCAATTTTAAATATCACCCAAAATAAATTCAGATAGTTCTCTACTCGCTAAACTAGGGTCTTTAACTTGACCCGGAGGATTCTTAAAACCAAAAGCACAAATGGGTTTGATAACCCCAGAAGAACCCTGAAGCATTGCCACATATGTTGCTCTTATTACATCAAACAAAACTGACCCTCCATTTGGACCATCCTCCGTTGTTATCTTCATATCAATCATGATTGGGGCTGAATTGAAATATTTCCCTTTAATCCATATGAAAGTGTTTCTACTATTGTTCATATGTTCAACATAATCCGAAGTTCCTGCTATAATAGGTGCATCAATATGTAATGCTTCAGTTACTGACCTCGATTTAATTTCTCTTTTTATATCTCTTGATCTAAATAATGAGTTTTTACTTTCTAAACCACCCCCAACATCCAACGCGTATGACTCATCAATGATTACTCCTCTTTCTTTCATTGATTTAAGGATTAATTTATGTAAAATTGTTGCTCCCATTTGGTCTTGAATGTCGTCTCCAATAAGGGGTAGTTTTTTCTCCAAAAATTTCTTACTATATTCTAAATCGTTAGCTAAATTTGTTGGAGTTGCATTTATAAATCCACAATTTGCTTTTAAGGCTTTATCAGCATAAAATTTTACAGCTTTATCTGCTCCAGATGGCAATAAACATAAAACAATTAACCCTTTTTTAAAATCCTTAACAATATCATCTGGTTGTTTATCAGATATTTCAATATCTTCCTTTACTTCTTCTGCAATTCCGTCTAAAACATCTCCCATTTTCACAATTACATCTGTTTTAGGGATACCCAAATTAAATTTTAAGGCAACATTGGGCTCAGCAAAAATTGCTTCAGAAAGATTCTTCCCTACTTTTCTTGAATCAATATCGATGGCTGATACTATTTCTATATCTGAGAATTTATATCCAGCTAAATTTTTATGAAGTAATCCTTTCCCTTCGCTATATATGCCTTGAACTAAACTAGAACATAAATTTCCTACGCCAACAATAGATACGGGAATCTTTCTTATCATAATTCTTCTCTAATTAATAATACTTTAAAAGTTTTATTTTAAAAGGATAACATTTTAATAAAAAATTCTCTATTAAGACTAAATATACAAAAAATTTGAATTTGATTAAATATGTCTACTAATTTTTGTCCAAGTTGTGGTGAAAAATTAGAACCAGGTGCTAAATTGTGTCCCTCCTGTGGATATAAAATGGGTGCTAGAGAGATATCGAAGGCGAAAGTATCTCAACCTCAAGCTACTGTTCAAAAACCTGCGGAAATTATAAAAGGACCACATATATATGCTGGATTTTGGGAACGTTTCTTTGCTTATCTTGTTGATATTATTATTATTACGGTTATAGGTTTCCTTATACCATTCCGGTGGGGTTTATCCTTTGCTCTTGACTATCTTTTTTTTAATGATCTACTAAATTGGGTGATTGGGTTTGGATACTTTTTTATTCTAGAGGCTTTTAATAAAGGACAAACTATAGGAAAAATTGCCCTACATTTAAGGACAGTCGATGAGGAATCACTCGATGTTGCAACACCAGGTCAATACGCTGTCAATAATCTCGCTAGAGGGACAGTCTGGCTTTTAATAGATTTTATTATTGGCATCTTGGTTAATTCTGGCGAGGAAAATAAACGTATAAGAATTTTACAGAACTTATCAAGAACTGCTGTTATTAAGACCAGTTAAAACTATATATTTTTCTTTTTTTTTATTTGTTGGGGTCACAAAATTTCTTAATTTCGAATATAATACTAATTATTATTATAACGATGATGGATCAATGGTTTTAATTAAAGAAAATAGAATATGATAAAACTCATATTTCAATTAAAATTGAATTATTCATAGAATTTTAAAAATAGATTGGAATTTATGAAATATTGTCCAAAATGTGGAGCACAATTAGGTATTGGAGTCCAGTTTTGTGCTTGTGGTTATGAAATAACTGAGGAAGAGAGGAAGCGTAGAGAAAAAGAAGTCTCTAATCTTGATCTTAAAAAAAACACTAGAATTCCTGGAAAAGGAATAATTTTTGCGAGAATTTGGGATCGTTTAATTGCATTTATTATTGATATGATGTTTATCACCATAATTGGATATATAATCGCATTACCATTTCCAATACTAAGTAGACAAACTGCATTAGACTTATTTATTCCAAATTTTATAGATCTAATCAATTGGATTGTTGGTTTTAGTTATTATTGGTTGTTTGAAACATATAATAAAGGACAGACTATTGGTAAGAAGATTTTAGGATTAAGAACAGTAGATGCGAATTCATTTGAAACAACATCTAAAGAAAAGTATGCAATTAATAATCTCTTGAGAGGAAGCAACTTACTATTTTTAATTGATTTAATTGTTGGGTATATTGCAAACTATGATATTAAGGGAAATAGACTTAGAATTATGCAAAATACTTCGAATACTGTAGTTGTAAAAATAAAATAAGAATTTTTCTAAAAATAGAGTTCCTAAATTTTATATTTCAAACGAATTAAACTTCAGGTCCTATGTGTTTAAGCATTACTAGGTCATCTGAATTGCTTTCATTTTTTATTTCAATTCCTTTAAGGGCAGCATTAAATGTAATAAATAATTCATCATTAGTCATCTGCCCAAACCTAATTATTGCAGGTGATTCAATATCCAATACTCCAAATTTCCCTTTCCCTTGAATCACGATTAATCCATATGCAACTTTTTCTTTTATAATAATAGATTTTTTTGGGTGTATTGTTAATTCTTTTGCAGCAAAGAAGTCGGAATTATACACGATCCAATATTCTTCATATCCTTCTTCTCTCATTTCTTCAATAGGCTTAACCGGTTTCGGTTCTAAAAATCTATTCTTATGAAAATCTGGATCCAGATTTAGTTCCCAATCTATCATATCAACTATGTAATCAAGATCTTTTTTATATTCTTCAGGTACATCTTTCACAAGTAGATCTTTAGGAATAAATTTATCCCCTGCTAATGATTGAAACATTGCAAATACATCTGATGCTTTCTGAGGTTCATAAGTGAGAAGTGATCCAGGTGCATGTAAAACTCCTGGAGGGACATCCCATCCAGTTCCAAGTTCAAGTTTATAAGCTTTGGAAAATGATAATATCCCATTATCACCATTATCCCAATTTTTCAAGCACAACTTTACATCATCTTTGGTTGTTCCTGGATTTAAACCAAAATAAGTATAGGGGTAGTATCCGGAATGATCATTTAATTGTTTGGGAAAATAATAACCTTCAGGTTTCCCCTTTTGCCCAACGAGAGCCGCAAGCTTATCACTTTGATGTAAGTGAAGCGGTATTGGTTCCATATTATCAAAAAATTTTGAAAACATTGTCAATCCACCGAATTTTTCCATTACTTTTTTTCCTAGAATCTTATCGCCCATACATTCAATTGCATCTTTTAATAGAATTTTTTCTTTTTGAGTGCCATCTTCTATATAAATATAACTTAATCCTTCGTCTGGTAGGGTTTCAGGTCCATTGTCAGCTTTTATTGTTGATGCAAACCATCTTTCCTCTATCCCTCCCCTATGAGTCCCAAATGAATAATAATCTTTTGGATGTAATTTCAACCTTCTTCCAGGTATACAAAATGTACGAGGGACCCAGTTGGGAAACAAACGAAAAATGCCTTCTCCTTTCTCAAATGCAATATTTAATAAATTTTCAATGTTTTTCATTATAACACCGCTTTTTAATTTATATTTTATATATACTCCGATTTTTTATCTATAATATCAATATCTTTTTTCTTTTTATTTTATAAAAGGATTTAGAAGAATATATTTTATGAAATTTATACAATTGAAAAAATCTTCTTTTATTCAATATATTACTTGGATATTACGCAAATTAATAGTTTAGATCTTAATTAATTTATTCACATATTTTGAGGCTTTTGTATGATAAACTTTAATTCTTTTAAATCTCAAAGAGTTCGTAAATTAAATGAGATGCCAATAAAAATCTCTTTTATCGGATATCCAGCTGTCGGTAAAACAACAATTCTTAAACTCTTAACTGAAAAAAAAATAAATAAATTATATTTGCCAACCCAAGGACTTGATTTTAAAACTGTTAAATTTGGAGAAAATATTATTAGTTTATGGGATTTTGGAGGTCAAAAAGCATATCTGAAAATGAATTTAAAAAATTTCATATTTGGGAGTGATCTCATCTTTATAGTGACTGATTCTACTCCACAAAATGTACTAAATTCAAAAAAACTAATAAAATTAGCTAATAAAAATATAGGAAATGAAAGCCAAATCATTGCTCTCGCAAATAAACAAGATTTACGAGAACATATAGAAGTAGATAAAGTTGAAAAAGTACTTAAAGTTAAAACTTTTGCTTGTACCGCTATTAATTATAGCGAAAGAGCTAAGTTAATAGATATAATTAAAAATGAATTAGATAAAGCTTCAATTAGAAGGAGGAAAAGAGAATAAATGAAATTTGTAGAAAATGAAATATTTAGTGCCGCTTTAGTCGGTTTTGACATGATTAATGGACCATTCTTAAAATGGAAAGCAAGTATTAGCAAAGGAACCCCAAAAATTAATTTAGAAGATTTTGCAACGAATTTCTATCTAGCATTTCGTGGAGGTAATGATGGAAAAAAACCTCGAGCAATATTATATGATGATTTTTATATTGTCGCTTTTCCAAGAGGGTTAGAATTATGTTGTTTATTTATGAGACCTCAAGGTATTGAAAGAAACATCAAAGAATTAAATAAAATTGCTGACAAAATAATTATAAAAATGGAATCTCAGGATGAAGATGATCCTACTGATATTGAGGAAAAGCCCAAATATGGAGATATCGATGAAATTAAAAGACTTATTAATGTACTTTTAAAAGAAATGGAAATGGCAACTCCTGATTTAAGGAAATATTTCAATTTAAGTAATTCCCAAATATGGAAAATCATGAATGATCTTGAAAGTGCAGAACAAATTAAAAGAACGGGAAAAGTTGGTAGAACAATTTATTGGGGTGTGTAAACATAATTTTTTTTCTTTATTTTTTGAATTAACAGAATAAGTTAATAAATGTCTTTTATTACATAATCCAAATTCAATTCTCTTAAAGTTTCTCTTAATGGATATCCATTTTCCGGATTCCAACCCATTTCTTCGCAAACACCTTCATAAAATTCTCGATAATTTACAGTTATCCCTTTAGTAGGCCCTTTCTCAAAAGGTGGCTCTCCAATTACCCTTGATGGTAAAAAATTTTCAGCAATCTTAACCCCCTCTCGAATTGTAAAGGATTGTCTTAATGTTTGAATTCTTAAACCCGTTTTTATTATTTCCTCAACTGATAAATCCCAACCAGTAACAGATCGAATTATTTCTCTAACCGGATAATTGCCAAACAAAGTCGCAAACATACATAATCCTAAACAATCTATGAATTGTCGAATACCGGTAACCATCATTTGTCCCTTGTATTTTGATTTCTTATTTTTCTTCCACTTTTTAGGTAACGAAAAGCCCTTCATAAATTTCCCAATAGGACCAACATCAATAAAATCAATACTTGCTGCAGTATGTCTTCCTGGTGTTGGGTCATAAGCATATGTATAACCAAGAGATTCAAAATATTTCGGATCATGCATTGCAATTTCTTGTCCTAATGAATGCATTGCAAACTTATGACTCCCTTTTCTAATTTTTTCTGAAGCTTTTTTACACCCATCAGCCAAAATATCTCCGATACCTTCTCGGTTTATTATCATTTTAACTAGTTCTACAATAGAATCTGACTTTCCCCACCTTAATTCTAATCCATTAGTATCAGTAGTTGTGATTATACCATTTTCAAAACATTCTATAGCAAAAGCTACAGTTACACCAGTAGATATCGTATCTATACCCGCACGATTGCATAATTCATTAAGTATGATTATTGACATGAGATCATTATTAAGTAAGAGAGTCCCAAAAGCGCAACATGTTTCGTATTCTGGAAGATAAGTCTCATCTATTCCAAGTTCAGGAACTTTTAATACACCTCCGCATTGAACTGGACAAGTCAAACATCCATAGTCTTTCTGTTTATAACTATTTATTATCACAGTAGATAATTCTTTAGATTTATCTGGTGGAAAGTCAAACTGTCCTATACCACTCCAATTCTTAACGGGCGAATCTCCAACTTCAGCACTGATTAAATTTCCAGCACTTGTACCGAAAATATGATAAACTTGAGTTATCATTTTTGGAGGTCCCTTTAAGGATATATTAAACCGTCTTAATAATTTTGGCATTCCAGGTGCCATTTTAAGTATTGCTTTCATGAATTTTCCTGGTTCTGTCTTTTTTTTACTATTATATTCAGAAACAACTCTTACTAAATCTTCTTTGTTGGCTAATTGGATTTGTTTATCTCCTTTTAGAACAAGCATTTTAAGCTTTTTTGAACCCATTAATGCGCCGATTCCGGATCTTGCGGCAATACGACCTTTATCATTGACAATTCCTGAAATTAGAGAAAGTTTCTCTCCAGCCTGTCCTATTCCTGCTGTTTTAATATATTTACCATATTCCTTTTTTAATTTTTCTTCAGCTTCAATAACATCTTTACCCCAAATATCTAATGCATCATGAATTTGTTTTTCATCACCAATTATTGATACATATTTAGGCTTTTCAGCAATTCCTTTAAATAGAATTGCATCATACCCACATTTTTTAATCTCTGGACCGAAAGTGCCCCCTGAATTGGCA
>JAHLWE010000097.1 GCA_019058135.1 Promethearchaeota archaeon
ATTCTACAGATTGCTTCAAACTTTATAATATCATTCTTGAAATCTTTTGAATTAATTGGATATGTATGGGATTTTGTTAATGTGAATGGAATTCCACGCTGATATAAGTTATTACATACAGAAATTTTCCCACAAAAAGCATCTCTTCTAAATTTTCGATCCATTTGGTTTATATCATCAGATGAGGCTTGAATTAAGATCGGAACATTCAGATTCGCCATCTTTATAGAATTTGCGATTGATTTCTCATTAGAAAAATTGGGTAAAACAACTAAAATACCCATAATCTTATCCTGATTGGCTTTAAATAAATCTGCACATTTTTTTGCATCTAAAAGGGTTTCTACAACTCCAAATCTAGTATCTTTTTCATTTAAAATTATATAATTGTATCCCAACTCTTTTAAAACTTCGATAATTTCTACTCTGCCCGACTTTGCAAGTTCATCTGGAAAAACATCTCTATTTCCAACTATAATCCCAAAAGTAACTTTTATTAATTGTCTTTTTTTATCGATCAATGACATAATTTAACTTTTATAGTTTAAAATTAAAAAATTTTAGTAAGACTTTTTTGAAAAATTATTTTCTTTTATCTTAATGGATTTTAAATCTTTTTTATTAAACAAAAAGAAAAGCTTCAAAAAATTTTGGGATGAAAAATTATTTAAAATTGCATTTTTAATACATTTTTTTTATTTCACGCTTTCTTTAATATTGTTTTTTACCGTTCTTCATGATCAAAACGATTTTTTAACATATTTCAATGTTGGAAAGCAAGTAATAACTGACCTCCCTGATTTATATGATGAAGCAAATTATGATTTTCCATTTAGGTATTTTCCAATATCTGCATATATTTTTGTCCCATTTTACTTATTAGGTTATGATTTAGGTTTTATTGTATTTCAATTATTGAATTTAATTACAGCCTTTTCGATTTGTATACTAATGGTTAAATTAATTTCGGCAAATTCCAATATTGAAGATTTGGATAAAAAAAGAGTGATTCTTTATATTAGCATTTTTCTCGCAATTATTCCGCATTCATTTAATTACATTCTTGGACAAATTAATCTTTTTGTTACCTTTTTTCTATTAATTTCGATTTATTTTTTTAAAACAAAAACATCGCTTTATGTGGAAATTCTTGGAGGAATTTGCTTAGGAATAAGTATAATTATAAAACCTATAACAATTTTTATTGTACCTTTTGTAATCCTATTAAAAATGGATTTAAAAAATAAAAAAATCAAGATTGATTTCTTAAGAAGCATACTGAGATTGTTTGGTATTATATTTCCATTAAGTTTCAATATTTTATTTTTTTTATTTATTCCAGGTTTATGGAATGGCTTTTTAGAAGTAAATTTTTTAGGTTCAACACCAGAAATTGTAAATCATTCATTTAGCATTACTCGATTAGTCTTAAATGCGATTATTTTATATGGAATTCCCGTAAGTTCCTTTCTCATCTTTTTAGTAATTTTTATAATAATTGGGATGTTAGGTATTTTCATATATATTGTAAGAGTTAATCCACAATTTGACATAACTCATGCTTTTAGTTTTGGATTAATAATTATGTTATTAGTTTATTTTGATAGTTGGGATCATCACCTTATAATTTTAGGACCGATTTTAGCAATAACATTTTTTTATTCTTCAAATAGCCCAATAATTCTAAAAAAATATATAAAACCCGGTTTCTTTGGATTGAGTTTTTTTAGTATGCTTTTTACTGGTCTCTGGTATCTGATTCATAACGTATTTCCTTATAATTTTGTCCCTACTATATTCTTACTATTATGTTTTTATGGATTAATTAAATTTTCATTAAAGAATTCTTCAATTAAATGAAACAATAATAAATATACAGATCTTAATATTAAATATAAAATTTAAAATAAGAAAGATACAAATCTATATTGAATATTGATATAATATTTTAATTCAGGCGAATTCAAGATTCTTGAACAATACCTTGTATTATGGCCGGCGTTTGTTATAGGTATTCTACATACACTTATGCCCTGTGAAGATAAAGCAATTTTTTGCTTTTGGTCATTTGGGGTAAGTAAAAATTGGAAAAGTAGTATGGTTATGTTATCCATATATGGTGCAGGGTTGATGACTGCCAATGTGGCAATTGGCACATTAACTTCATTATTTAGTTTAATTTTTATATTTATTAAACCAGAAAACTATGTTAATAATTTTTTTGGCGCATTAATAAGTTGTATAGTATCAGTCTTTATGTTAATCTATATTATTACTCACCATTATGCCCCTCATTGTAAATATGCTGATGAATTAAAGATGGATATTGATTGGGACAGAAAAAGAACACCTTATATCATTGGGATTTTAGCAGGTCTTCCACCCTGTATTTTTGAGATATTAATTTATACTCAATGTTTTACTTGGACTTTAAGCTACGGATTATTGAGTGGATTCTTGACAATTATATCCTTTTCTGTAGGTACATTTCTTGGATTGTTTCCATTAGCAATAATAAGTGAATATGGTTCAAAAAGAAGAAAGAAAAAAAATCAAAAATCTAGTAAGGTTTCCATTATTATGATTATATTAATAATTTTTTTTAATCTCCTAATATTAGGGTACTCGGTATTTCGAATCGATATTTTTCCTCTGTAATAGCCTAAATTTTAATTTTCTTTAAATTTGCTAATAATAATAATAATTAATTATTGGACTATAAAAATTTTTAATAATACAATATATATCTTTAGTAAAAGAACAATTGTTTTATAAAAATGAAATGCGAATTTTGTGAAGATGAAAACGTAGTATTTACTTGTGAGAAGTGTGGGGCTTCCTTTTGCATAAACCATGTAATTAGTACAGAAAAATGGTATTGTAAAGAACATAATTTATATTATTCAAGAGCTAATGCTAAAGTCCTAAGATATCGCTGTTCCATAATAGAAAGAAGCTCATGTCCTGAATGTAAATCGCTTGTGCAGTTAGATAAATTATCTTCTGGTCAATTCTACCTAAAATGCACTGATAAAAAATGTGGTTGGAATTCGTATTTAAAATCTCCTGGAATATTTTATCCTTATAAAGAAAGAGTTCTTAGAGATGCGAAAAGACTTGGTATAATAAGATTTGATGAAGTATGCAATAAAAAATTAAGAAAATTCGAAGGTAAGGAAGTATGCCCCAAATGCCTTTTAGCAGTATTAAAAAGTGCCTCAATTACAAATTTTACTACGTTATCAACAATGTTTAACGTCAGTTCAGACGAGATTGTTGGAATAATTAAAAATTATATTAATGAAAACAAAATTTATGGAGTTATCGATAAGGTTCATAATTTATTTTATTATCTCTCATCAGAAATCAAACAAAAAATTATTTCAAAAATTGAAGAAGAGGGAATTATTGAGAATAAAAATCTATCTTCAATGTTGGATATGAGTTCTGATAATACTATAAAATTAATATTAAAGTTGATTAAGGAATATAAAATTAAAGGTTCCTTTTCGATAAACAAACAAAAATACTATACTAAACAATATATTTTTGATAAATTAATGGAAATTATTAATTTAAAGGGCAGAATTTCAATAAAAAAACTTGGTGAAGAATTAGATTTACACTCAGAAAATATTAAAAATTTTTGTGTAAATCTAATGAAATTAGAAAAGTTAATTGCTTTTTTTGCAGATAAAGGAAATGATATAATCACCCAAAAGCAGTTAAATAGTGAAATAAAGAAATATGCGAAAGACAAGGGAATCTTTAAACTTAACAAAATTTCAGGAGATCTCAAAATCGCTGTTGAATTAAGTCGCAGAACATTATTTAATCTTATACAAAGTGGTCAACTTAAGGGAGTATTTACTCAAAGAAGAGAATTCATGACTCAAAAACACTTAGAAACCAAAATAAAAGAAATAACTAAAGTTTATAGAAAAATTTCATTAACAGAATTAGCAAAACGTTTAGGAATAACTGAGTCAAACATTGAGGAAAAATTAGCAATTCTGATTTCGCGGGGCTCCATTGAAGGATATATTGATTCATTACATAAAATATTCATTCTAGAAAAAGTAACTCCCATCCCATCTCAATATTCTATTAAATTAGATGAGATTTCAACTGATGATTCAAAGATATCTGAGAAAGTTGAAGTTCTTAGAGAATATGATTTTCAAGGTTGTCAATTACACTTTAAAGTAGTAATTCGAAATCATAGTAATGTGGCAATTCACTCTATTAAGGTTTTACTCGATGCCCCTTCTAGTTATAATC
>JAHLWE010000098.1 GCA_019058135.1 Promethearchaeota archaeon
GAAATAATCATGTGCTGGATTGTTTGTTAAATTTGTTTGTACTGAGCCATCAGCATTCATAACATATATTTCAAAGTTTTCATTACGATCAGATGCAAAGGCTATTTTTTTTCCATCAGAAGACCAAGCAGGAAACCAATCATGTGCTGGATTGTTTGTTAAATTTGTCTGTCCTGAGCCATCAGAATTCATCACGTATATTTCCCAGTATTCATCACGATCAGAGAAAAAGGCTATTTTTTTTCCATCAGAAGACCAAGTAGGATATGCATCATCTGCTGGATTATATGTCAATCTTGTTAATCCTGAGCCATATATATTCATAACATATATTTCTTCGTTGCCATCACGTTTAGAGATAAAGGCAATATTTTTTCCATCTGGAGACCAAGCAGGGAGGTAATCATCTGCTGGATTGTTTGTTAATCTTGTCATTCCTGAGCCATCAGCATTCATAGTATATATTTCTTCGTTGCCATCACGATCAGAGGTAAAAACAATCTTTCCAATTTCCTTCTTAGTTTTCTGAGTTATTTCTTTAGTAGTCAGCTGTGAAGTAAAATTATTAGATTTCCTAACCCAGATTTTACCTTCATCATCAATTATTTTATTACCTTTTATTTCTCCTGTTACTAAAAAACCTATCGATGATAGTCTTAATTCATTTCCTCTAACTCCCCATTCTCCAGTAGTACCAATTCCCTCTTCATATAAATAAAAGGTGCCATCTGGTTTAAGTTCCAAATAATCATTTGGATTATCTTCATTAACATATATTTTAGTAATAGAAGCTTTCTCACAGCTGATAACACTAGCTATAGTAGCTAAAAGTAGGAAAGTTAATAATATTAAAAAATATTTCTTTAACATATTTTTTCACCTTTATATATATTTTTACTTTACAGATTTCTTATATGTTGATTTTATTTAAATAGTCTTTATATTATAAAAATATTTTTATTAAAAAACTTATTTTATATTTGGTGCTTTACCATTAAAATTGACCCAAGTTGTTCTTTGACAATTTAGTTATATGGATTAAATCTCCCTTGTATAGAACATAAATTCTTTTATCTTCAAGTAAAAATACATCTACAACACATTTGGCAAAGGACAACCTGTATTTAGAGGGAGGAATCTGGATTATATCTCCCATAAATTTAATGGTATTGTCAAAATTAACTTTTCTTACATATTTCTTAGAGAATATGAGATCTAAGTTAATATCAACGGGTAACTTCTTATATTCACTTTCAACACCTTCTGTGTGAGCAAACCTTCTGTTATAGTAAGGAATGAACTTCTTTTCAAGATATATATTAGCATTTGTCAACGCAAAGTAAAAATGTCCTGTTTTCTCATTAATGAAATTTTGTTAACCATTAAACAATTCAAAACTAAATATATTTTATAAAAAATCGATTAGTATACAAATAAAATTAGTGAAAACGGCTCGAAAGCTAAAAATTCACAACTAAGTTGCAAAAATATAAAAAGTTACCTTTACGTGCTAAAAGTATAGACAGGCTATTCAAGAAGAGAGAGAAAATAGAAAAAGAGAACAGAGAGAGGCTTGACTGGTTAGGTGATGATCTTATAGCTATACTGAAACTTCTCTAAGGGCAGAAAAAGAATAAAGAACAGAGACGGCTTTACTGGTAGCAAAAATTACTAAATAAAAAAATAATTAAGGATAAGATCAATACAATAAATGGAAAATATTGAATTAGTATAATATAATAATCATCATAAAATAAGGTAATAGCTAACAAAAGTTTCAGTAATTTTGCTCTTTTACAATCAATGTACATTTCAAATAATAAAAGATTTTATTTCTCTTAAAAGGTATTTTATTAGACTTTTAAGTTATTATATTACTGGAAAACTGCTAAACTTTTCAATTGTAATAATAAATAAAAATTTTACGGTTAAAATATACTTTATCATCAGGTAATTATCAATGTTATAATTTAAACAAATATTCCCTGTCATCTAAAATAAAACGTTATTTGTCGGTGGTAAAAATGAAAATCAAAAAAATATTCTACATCATTATTCCTGCTTTAACTCTACTGTTATTCTTCAGCTTTAATGTAGCCTGCACCGGTAAATCAGAAGAGGCTGAAGAAGAAGCAGTAATTGAAGAGGGAAAAACAGCTTTAGTCGAGGAGAAAGAAGTTATAGGTGAAACAGAATCTATATCTAAAGAAGAGGAAGCTTTAGATGAGTCAGAGCCAGAACTTATACCACCATCTTCTTATCAAGCAGAATCACTACCCAATGGAATTATTTTTGGAAATGTAAGCATTGCTCTCACCAAGATAGAAAGAAAGCAAGACTACCATAATCCACAAATAGACAACGTAATGTTTTGTTTTACTCTTCGAAAAATAAAAACTTCGGAAGAACCTGATTTTGAACTTTTTTTTGAAGTGATTGATGATCATGAAAATATTTATGATAAAAATAATATGAACCGCTTCTATGGTTGTCCTGGTTCTGGAGAAATTAAGATTGGCCCAAATCTCGGACGGCAATATTCTGATTTTTGTCCAGATGCTGATATAAATATTGATAAAGCTCCCATTGGATTCACATGGGTCGTCTGCCTTCGTTCTTTTAAGATACCTCATACTGCTCCGTTAACAAAATTAAAAATATATTATTCAACAAGGACTTTGGAAGAAGAATTAACTACTATAGATCTTTCTACTTTTAAACCTATAGAGGTAAAAGATTTTTATTCTCATTTAAAAGAACAAGATTGCCTTTTTCTTCCATATAAAATTGATATAGACAAATATTTTTCAATGACGATTCATAAGATTAAAAAAGGACAGGAATATCTAATAATCCCGATAACTTTTAAGAACGATGATTATAACCCCTCCCATTATAGTTTAAGAGGTATGGGAATTCAAAATATAAATGGTGAAATCCTATGGGGATATTATCTCGGAGATGAAGGTGCTTTAGTGCCAACACATAAAGGTTTCGCAACTACAATTCCCGAATTAAGCCAAAAAACAATTGAAATTTACATACAAAAAATGGAAGAAGAAGGAATGCCAAAAGCAATTCTATTTTATTCATTACCCGGAAAAACCTCTGATAATATTATTATTTTAAAAATTTCTCCTGAAAACTTTGAATAAACTTTTTAATTTTTTTTCTTTTCTCTCGCCTTCCGTGAAGAAGGCGATTTTTTATTTTCGGCAAGTGTAATACCAATGGTAGTTTATTCAGTAAATTCGGAAGTTTTAGTTGATGCTAAGGGACAACCGTTTAAAGTAGTCAATAAAGGTATAATAACTATAAAAGATATAATTATTAGTAAGTTCTCTTTATATAATTTCATTTAAATATTAATTTTAATACATATAATTTTATAAAAATAAATTTTTTATAGGCTTTATTTTATAACACTTCTCTTTCAAAGAGCAAAATATAAATCCATGTCGTTAATAGTACAATTAATATTATTAATTTTTAAGTTACAAGAAAACTATTAACTAACTGTGTTAACACAACTTTAAATTTTAATTGTATTAATTTATTACTTCTTTATAAACTCCCTTACCCTCTCAAACAAAATTTTATCATCATCTTTCTTTAAGCCTTTTACATCTAAATAAACATCCATAAAAGCTTTTACAAATCCTTTTATTATCATATTCTTTGGTATTTTATCCCCCCCCAGTAGATTTTGCTTTTAAACCTAAATTATGTAAAAATTCAGTTTCTTCTAAAGATAATGATACAGATGTTTTTATGGAGGGTTCTTTAGTTAATAAAGGATGTTCTTCTTCAAAAGATTTCTCTTTCTTTCTAATATCATCAATTGAATCAAGTAAAAATCTTAAAGCTCTTAAAGATAGTATCCGCAAGCAATAGGTATTAAAACCTCTCTTGCAGCAGCTAAAACATAGGTTCAATTAAATTGGTTCTATTTCATGGGAAGAAATCGGAACTATTTCATGTTTAAAACTTCTACGAACATTCTCTATTTCTTTTTCCATTTCCTTAGTTAACTCATCCATTTC
>JAHLWE010000099.1 GCA_019058135.1 Promethearchaeota archaeon
CGCTTAGGGAGGGGGAAGCAGATAAATTGGCAATGGAGGGTCATACAATCCATTATGATGGGTATTATGACCAAGCGAGAGATGTAGGAAATACTGCTGTATTAATAGAAAAAGGAACTAAATTAAGTAAAGTAATAAATACAAAAAGCAGGGAAGAAGGTTTAAATGAAATATTTCAAATTATGGATGGTGTGATGAGAGGTAAGGAAGTTCTTGTTCGTTTTTTTTGCCTCGGTCCAATAGATTCTCGTTTTTCAATAAGCGCTCTCCAATTAACAGATTCATTTTATGTTGCTCATTCTGAAGATCTCTTATATAGAACAGGATATGAAGAGTTTAAACGTCTTAGAGGATCTGAAGATTTCTTTTATTTTATTCACTCAGCGGGACCTTTAGAAAAAAATGTTTCAAAAAATGTCGATGATAGAAGAATCTATATTGACTTAAAAGAAAGTCGTGTTTTATCTGTAAATAATCAATATGCAGGTAATAGCATAGGTTTGAAGAAGTTAGCATTACGACTTGGAATATATAAAGCAAATCATGAGGATTGGTTAACAGAGCATATGTTTATTATGGGTGTAAAACCAGAAGGGAAAAATCGCATAACTTATTTTACAGGAGCTTATCCAAGTGCATGCGGGAAAACATCTACTGCAATGATTTCAGGTCAACAAATTGTTGGAGATGATATTGCTTACCTTAGAGAAGATAATGAAGGATATGCTCGTGCAGTCAATATAGAGTCAGGAATTTTCGGAATTATAAGAAATGTTAATGAGATTGATGATCCGTTAATTTTTAAAGCCTTAACATCACCTAGAGAGTTAATTTTTTCTAATGTATTAATTAAAGATGGAAAACCTTTTTGGCTCGGTGATGGACGAGAACCATTAAAATCGGGAATTAATCACTCTGGTGAATGGTTTGAAGGAAAGAAAGATAAAGAAGAAAATAAAATCCCTCTTGCACATCCGAACGCTCGTTATACAATGAGAATAAAAGAACTTGAAAATTTTGATCCAGCATTAAATGATCCAGACGGAGTCAGAGTGAGCGGAATTTTATATGGGGGTAGAGATTCAGATACTTCGATACCAATTCTTGAAAGTCTTAATTGGGAGCATGGAGTATTTTTTGGCGCAATTATTGAGTCCGAATCTACTTCTGCAACTCTTGGTAAGGTTGGGGTAAGAAAAGCGAGTCCGATGGCTAACTTAGATTTTATGGTTATTCCTTTAGGGTTATACCTTGATAATCATCGAAAATTTGGAAATCAATTAACTCATTGTCCAAAAATTTTTGCCACAAATTATTTCTTAAAAAAGGACGGTAAATATTGTAATGGAATGCTTGATAAGAAAGTATGGGTTTTATGGGCAGAAGGAAGGAGTCATGGTGAATTTAATGCAATAAAAACACCCATAGGATTTATTCCAAAATATGAAGATTTAAAAGAACTCTTCCGAACTGTTCTAAATCAAAATTATAAAGAAGAAGATTACAATTATCAATTCTCAATTCGCGTTTATAAATGGTTAGAGAAATATGATCGAATGGAGAAGATGTATCAAGAAGAAATTAAAATTCCTAAATTTTTCTGGATATGGTTAAAATCCCAAAAAAAAGAAATTCTTGATACAAAGCAGAAATTTAATTTGAATATTATTCCGCCAGATTACTTTTCTAATTAAACTAAGTTTTTAATAAAAAAGAAAAAGATAATAGATTTTACATTCCACCGGGTGGCATACCACCTGCTCCTGGTGCTTCCATTTTTTTAGAAGATATGATATTGTCAATCCTAAGAATTAAGATGGCTAATTCTGTTGCACCTTTGAACAATTGTGATTTTATTACTGTAGGTTCAATTATTCCTTTTTTAAGGTTATCGCCAATTTTTCCATCTGAAATATCTATACCGATAAATTCATTTCCCAATTTGGAATGAGCAGCACTTATTTCACCGATTACATCGATTTCATCCATCCCAGCATTCCTTACCAATGTTTTGGGAAGTTCCTCTATTGCATCAGCATATGCTTGAATTGCAATTTGTTCTTTACCTCCTGACTTAATTGCAAAATCTCTAATCCTTTTTGCAAGTTCCATTTCAAAAGCTCCACCACCACCAACAATGCTCTTTGTATCCATAAGTTTAGCTAAAACCTTAATTGCACTTTTAACTGCAATTTCTGCCTCATTTATGCTATGTTCTAATCCACCGCGTAATAGTAAAGTCGCTGCTTTTGGATTTTTACATTTTGTAATAAGGCAATAATCATTTTCCCCTAATTTACTAAATTCTACTCTCCCAGCAAATCCTAAATCATCCTCAGTTAAATCATCGATCTTTTGAAGTTTTTTTGCTCCTATAGATTTAACAATTGCTTTAGCATCAGATGATTTTACAGATTTAATGGCAGCAATACCTACTTGGCTTAAATAATCTGCGACCTTATCATCAATTGAATTCTCATTTATCACTAAGTTAACTCCTAAATTGGAAAATGTCTCAGCATAACCTTTCAAAATATCTGCTTCCTGGTCAACGAATTTTTGAATATCCTCAGGTTTATAAATTTGGATTTCTGCTCCAAATTCTGTTTTTTTAACTTCTAATGACTTCTTTATAACTGCGATCTTGGCATCATTAATGATATCTGGCATACCTACGTTGATTTTTTCTTTTTGTATATAGATTCCATTGATTAATTCTGATTCTTGTATGGATTTTCCTTTCTCCTTTATAATACCTATATTTTCAACTTTTGTAAAAATTTCTCCTTCATCTTTAATTATCTTAATAGAATCTAGAATTATTTTAGCGAAATACTCACTCAAGCCAGATATACTTTTTGTATTTAATGTCGTTTTAACAGCGTTAATAAGTGATTTTTCATCATCTTCTGAAATCTCTCGTCCAATTTCTTCAAATTCCTTTAAAGTTCTTTTTAACGCGAGATTAAAACCTTTAATTATAATCGATGGATGTACCCCTCTTTCTATTAATTCTAAAGCCCTTCCTAATAGATTACCAGCAAATATCACAACACTTGTTGTTCCATCACCCATCTTTTCATTTTGCACTTTTGATAAATCAACTGCCATTTTTGCGGAAGCATTTTCAATATCTATGCCATCAAGTATAGTAAATCCATCATTTGTAATTTTAATGTCGCCCAGCGGCTCCACAATCATTTTATCCATACCCTTTGGACCATATGTTGATTTTATTGCTTCAGAAACCGCAATAATGGCATTAACATTTGCTTTTAAAGCATTTCTTTTGCCAGATTCTTCAGTTCCTTCTTTTAATATGATAATTGGTTGTCCCATTTTTTTGAATGCCTCTAAAATTTAAAATTTATTTTTATACATGTCTTTGTATTTATTTTTAATATCTAAAATGCACTTTAAATTAAAAATTTTTTTGTTATAAGAATTTAAAACTTTTTTTTCAAAAGAAAGTAGATAAGTTTTAATTTTAATCTTAAACTGATTGATTTCTAGGTAAATTTGGAAGCTTTTTACTTAAAAAATAATAAAATGAAAAAAAAATTTTTATTCTTATTTAATTCTGAGATTTTAGTCAGTTGTCCAGTCATAAGGTTTAGGACCCATGAAAATTAATAATAATGCCGGAATTAGAATTGGCAGACCGCCCCACCCTTTTCCGAGTATCTCTATTATTATTCCCAAAATTAACATCCACGGAATTCTTAAATTTCCTAATGTCAAGACATCATTTAGCAGATAATCCCAATCCCTGGCAGCACATTTATTTGAAAATCTTGGTTTTACAATGATGATAGCGAGTATTATTACAGCTATTCCGCTAATTATATTCCAGATCGCTCCATATGGTATAGCAGGAATTATCCAAATTAAATCCCATATTCCCCAAAAGAGGTAGACCAGTCCATTTATAATTACAATTACCCATGCCCATTTCCCAAGAATAGTAACAAATGATTCTATATTTTCCCAATTGGGATTGCCTTCACCACTGAGAGCTTTTTGGGTCATTTCTTTTTGTTTTACAGTTTGCGATGTATCATATCCACATTTTTCACATATTTTAT
This sequence comes from Promethearchaeota archaeon, assembly GCA_019058135.1. Classification (GTDB taxonomy): domain Archaea; phylum Asgardarchaeota; class Lokiarchaeia; order Sigyniarchaeales; family SOKP01; genus 6H3-1. Next base: position 4,086 of record JAHLWE010000099.1, read on the forward strand.
TTCCGCTTAAATCCGCCCCACATTCAGGACAGAATTTTGATGTTTTTGCCATTGATTTCACATTTTTTTTTAAATTTATTTGAAATATAATAATCAAAGAAATTTTAAAACCTTATAACATTCTGATATTTAGCTTTTTCGAAAAAAAGGAAATTTCTGCCATTAGATTAATTTTATTTTATATCAGATAATTATAATAAAACATCCGACGAATTTTTATATTCTCTAAGAACCATATTTGAAACTGTGCGAATAATATGTTTTTCTTTATTTAAATCCTGAATAAAATTTTGAACATCTTCTAAATTTTCGAATCGACAAATTAAAGCAGCACTTTGTTCTCCTGTAATATGAAAACAAGATAATATCTCTTTTCTATCTTTTAATTCCTCAAGCACTTCAGCAGAATGTTTTCCATCAATTCTGAGAAGAATTATAAAACAAAGATTATAACCTAATTTTTCATTATTTATGTTAACAGTAAATCCATTAATTATTTCCATTTTTTTTAATTTTGAAATCCGATTGTGTATTGTCCCAATTGAAACTCCTAAGTCATTAGCTATCTCTTTATATGGTCTCCTACCATCCTTTTGAAGTAATGAAACAATTTCATAATCTAAATCATCTGTTTTTACTTTCATGTGATTATTTTCAAAAATAATTTGATTTTATTTCAAAAAATATTAATATATATTTAATTGATCAGAATTATTAAAATATTCTTCAATTAATTTCTATTGAGTTAAAAAACTTAGAATAAAAAGTTAAAAATATAAAAATTTTCAATTTTTAATACTGTCTAAATTCAATAATAAATTATATCCTTTAAAATTATTTTACAACTTATATTGTAACATCAAGATAAAAATAATACAAACAAGTCTATATATATAAAAATCTAAGAGTCAAACTTATAATTAAAAATAAGGTAATAACAAATAGTTCAAATTTATATATGTGAGCAAAAAATGAACAATAGTAAAATAGTTTCTGAATTAGAAAAAGTGGTTGGAGAAAAATATGTCTCAGCACAACCTGAAATACAATTTTTGTATCATTATGATTTCATTACAGCTGAACCTGAAGGAAAATGTGATATTGCAATAATTCCAAATTCTGCAGAAGAAGTTCAAGAAATTGTCAAAATTGCTATTAAATATAAAATTCCGGTAGTCCCATGGGTTTCTGGGATAAATTTCGGTTCAATTGCTACTCCCCGAAAAGGAGGAATTGTAGTTGATTTACGACGATTAAATCGCATAATTGAAGTAAATATAGATGATATGTATGCTGTTATTGAAGGAGGAGTTACATGGGCTGATTTAAAAGGATATCTTGAAAAAAAACACCCAAATTTAAGGGCAGGAATAACTTGGTCGCCTCCAGGTACAGGAGTGGTTCCAGCATGTTTATGTTATGGAATGTTTGATCTGAGAATGCTGGGTGGTAGTGGAGCTGAATTTATTAATGGAATGGAAGTTGTATTGGGGTCAGGAGATTTAATAAAAGTTGGTTCTTGTAGTCTTTCTAATTACTGGTATGGAAGACAACCCCTTCCAGATTTAGCCGGATTATTTCTTAGTTGGGAAGGAACTACAGGGATTGTAACTAAAATGGCTGTAAAATTATGGCCAAAATTACCCTATCGAACTACTCATCTTGCTATAGGTGTAAAAATGAAATTTGGCGTTCCAGCAATGTTAAAACTTTCGAAAGCTGGGTTAGGTATTTGTGATATTTATTTTGTAAATCTCGGGTGGTTCCAATCAATTCAAGAATTAAATGAAAAGGATGTAGTCAAAGATCCGATAAAAGCTAAAACACCGGATTTTTTTGGACTTATAACAACCCAAGCTTATACTGAAAAACAACATAAAGCGCAATGCGAAGCAATTGAAGCTATTTGCACGGAAAAAAATCTTAAAATTAGACCTACAGAAGAGACTTAAGCCCCAATTCAATTATGGGGTTGTTGGAATTTCGCCAGAGGAGGTGGAGGACAATGGATTGGCTCTTATTGCTCAACTCGAGACATAGTAAAATATTATGAACTATCAAGAGAAATCTGTCTTAAATATGGAAGACCTCCACAATTTTATAGCAGACTTATGTTTGGTGGTCATTATTGCGTTGCTCGCACAAATATTAACTTCATTAAAAATGATCCCAATGAAATAAAAACTGCACGAAAACTTCTGAAAGAAATTCATGCTGTAGTTCAAGAATTAGATGGCGTTGTTATGTATAAACCTCCAAAATGGGCCGTTCATACTTATCATGACAAAACACTCCCCGCAACAAGTGATTTAATAAGAAAAATCAAGCAACTTCTGGATCCTAATAATATTATGAACCCTGGACAGGGAATTGGAGGTGATTAAAATGGAGAAAGAGAAAAAAATTGAATATATTAAAGAAAAAGGGATATCCAAACTCGTTTTAGAACACGAGAATCATAAACTTGAAAGAAATAAACAGTTGGAACATTATGAAGATGTTATGTATCAGTGTGGAAAATGTGGTACTTGCAGAACTATTTTTAAAGAAGCAGGTTGGGAACGTGTTTGTCCATCCGGTGAATTTGGAGGATTTGAGGCGTTTTATCTCGGAGGAAAAAATCTTCTAACATGGGGAATAACCTCTGGTCAGATTAAATGGACTGAAAATTTGGCTAAGATTTTTTATCAATGTTCAGTTTGTTTGGCTTGTACTCAACAATGTCAAATCCCAGAAATTCATCATTATGCGGGTGAATGGCTTATGGCAATGAGGGAAGAAGCTGTCCGTTTAGGTTTTGGACCCATGTC
>JAHLWE010000100.1 GCA_019058135.1 Promethearchaeota archaeon
ACATATGCGTCAGCCAATCCAATTGCCGTATTAATAGCTCCAGGACCAATTGAAGTAAAAACAGCTAATGGTTGCCCTGTAACTCTATAATATCCAACTGCTAAGTGAACAGCACAATTTTCTTGTTTGGGTTGTATTACTTTTATGGAATCTCTATACTTATAAAACGCATCAACAAGGCCGAGATTTCCGTGCCCAGGAATTCCTACAACATAAGGAACCTTTTCTTTAATTAAATATTTAACTATTATTTCTCCACCAGTATAAATCGGCATGATACTTCCAAAACTTTTTTTAGTAGCTTATAAAAAATATAATTATTATTATATTCAATTAATAAAATCCTAAAAATAAAAAAAGGTAGAAGATAATTTAATATTTCAGTGTTTTAATTTAATATATAGATATAAGAATTGAGAATTAATCATGTCAGAAAAGAAGAAAGTTAAAATATCGACCGGGACAGAATTGGAATTTGATGCTAAAGAGCCGAAAAACCTCTATGAAACGATAATTTCCGAAGTTTTAATCCCTCAATATAAAGAAAATGCTGATTGGCATTTAACGCTGAAAATTGTTATAGATGAAATGAATCGATTGATAAAATACTGCGATTTACCGGTTAAATATAAATTAGGTCTTTTGAATGAAATTGAGAAGCATTTAGATAAAGAAATTTCAGAATTAACCGGGGTAGACAAGATTGAGATATTATTTTTAGATATGGACGACTATGTTGAAGATATTAAAAAGTTAATAACATCGGATTTTTCGCAAGTGGACGAACGACTCGATATGGCTAATTTATTAAAGCCTTTGACTACATTTGAAATTGTAGAACTATTTATTTATTTGGGAAAAAGAGCTTTCGAAAAGGAATAAATTTTAAGAATTTTTATCTTATAATCTACTATTTTTTATTAAGGCTTAATTTTTGCTTAGATAGCAGTAAAAATAAAGTATAACATGAATAATTCAAGCAAGATTTATGATGTGTGTATCATTGGGGCTAGTATTGCAGGAAATTACTTAGCATATTTACTTTCAAGAAGTGGGTTAAATATTGCTATAATTGAAGAACACAAAGAAATTGGAATACCATTACAATGTGCTGGAATTATATCAAAAAAACTAACTCAATTGATAGATGTTCCTGAAGAGATCATCTTAAATCGAGTTAAAATAGCCAAGATTTTTAGTCCCTCTGGTAGATCTATTGAATTATCTGGTGATGAGGAGCCATATATTATCGATAGAGTTGCATTAGACCGATTATTTTATAAAAAAAATCAAATCAAACAAAATATTGAATATTTTCTCGTTGAGAAATTTAAAAACTTTCACTATTTTAAAGAAAATAATCAAAAACTAATTCAGATTGAAACAGCAAGAAGAATAATTTCAGCAAAAATTCTAGTTGGATGTGATGGTCCAATGTCAACAGTTGGAAAATTATTAGATGTTCAAAACAACACTATTTCTGCTATTCAAATTCGTATAAATGAAAATTTTGATGAAAATAAAGTTTATTTATATTTTGACCATCGATGGAAAGAACTCCTTGGATGGATAGTTCCTGAAGGTAATAATATATATCGAATTGGGTTAGCTTCTTCAAGAAATATTTCGAAGAAATTTAAAATTTTTCTAAACCAGTTAAATATTGAAATAAAAAATAAAATATCTCAACAAGGAGGTATTATTCCAATAGGTAAGATGAATAAAATGGCATTTGAAAACATTCTTCTATTGGGAGATTCTGCATGTCAAGTTAAAGCTACTACAGGTGGGGGCATTATAATGCTTTTAAGTGCTTCGAAAATTGCTGCAACCTGTATAATAAAATGTTTTAAAGAAAACTGTTTTTCTAAAAATTTCATAAAAAAGAATTATGAGAAAGTATGTGCTCGAACTATTGGAAAGCAATTAAAGATCAATTATTTAATTAGAATTATCTTTGAGAATTTTCATTCAGATGACTTTGATGATTTGTTTAAAATTATTAAAACTACAAAAATTGAAAAAATAATTTCATTATATGGAGATATGGACTTTCCAAGGAGTTTAATTTTTAAATTAGCAAGAAATTTCACTTTTTTGAAATTTTTTTTCCGAATTTTGAAAAAAAATCCAAATTTGATTTATCAAATTATTATAACATTGTTGTTTTAAAAATTATTCAATAATTCCTCAATAAATTAATATTTTAAAGTGAAGTAGTCAAGAAATTGGACGAGCAATAGATATATAAAAATTTATATTAAAAAAGAGTGAATTATTAATAAAAAGAATTAACAGTGTAATAAATGGAAAAAAAAGAAGTATCGGAATGGAAAGATAGTTTCGCTAGAAAACTTGTAATCCCAATAATTTTGATCTGGATTGTATTAGCTATAATTTTTGGTTTCACTGATCTCCAGATTTCTATAGGAATTGTAGATGAAAATTCAATCTGGGCTAAATTTATTGCAGATTATGGTGAATATCCTGGTTGGATAATGGTTTTTATAAGTATATATGTTCTTATTGGAAGTGTTGATAGATCAAGGAAAGGGAAATATATAATCTTCATTGCAACAATTATAATTGCGATTATTTTACTTTTATATAGAGTAATTGATGAGTTAGTCTCAGAAGGAAATCTAATAAATATTGGAATCTATGAATATTTTCTAATCCCTTCTTTCGGAATTGTTATAGGATTAATTTTACATTTTGTTTTTAAAAAAATCCCCTCAGATAAATTTCAACCATATATAAAATTTGGACAAATAACACTGTTATTAGCTATAATAAATCCTTTGATTTTTATTCAGATAGTCAAACTCCTCTGGGGAAGGGTAAGATTTAGGGATCTAACACCTCCAGGTTATCCAGAATTCACTTCTTGGTTTATTCCTCAAGGATATACTGGCAATCAATCATTTCCCTCAGGACATTGCGCAATGGGATGGATGCTATTGCCATTAATTCTTTTAATCTTAGATAAAAATAAAGTAATTAAATATCTAACTGTAATTTTAATTATCGCTTGGGGTATTATTGAAGCGTTAGGTAGAATAGTAATCGGAGCTCATTATGCTTCTGACACTTTATTCTCAACGGGAATGGCTGTGGTTGTATTTCTCTTTTTATATAAAAAATATTATTTCTCTACGAAAAGCAATTAAAATATTAATTTTTTCATCTTTTTTCAATAATTTTTTTGGTAATGAATAATTATACATTTTATATGGGTAAATCAGATTCAATGCGGTTTCGACCAGTTTCAAAAAAGATTCGATTAAAAATGGATAATAAACCGCGAACTCCTACAATTTTTACTTATCAAAAGGGTTACGTCAAAGACAAAATCGCGTTGAGATTTTTCAAAAAAGAAAATAAACAAGATACTGTATTTAAAACTTTAATTTCATCTAATAAGGAATCTTGGAAATCAAAAAACGATCTTAGCATTTGGAAAGTAATTTGCGAACTTGGTGGCCAAGATCCTGAAAGTGCTCAGAAACAGCGTGAAGAATGTCTTATGCAAATTGTTTCTAGTTACTTTGAAAAATTAGGTTATAAAATTGAAATTGAACCTAGTTTAAATCAAAATACTCCGGATATGCTATTGATAAAAGGAAAGGATTTATGTTATATTGAACTTAAGGCTTATTTTAGTAAGACCGTTGTGGGAGAACCTGAAATTGCACAGTTAATTAAATATTTCGCAATTGCAAGTAGCGATCCAGAATTATCCGCTAAAATTGCAGCAGATCAGATTTATCCACCAAAATTTATGTTGATCCATACAGGTAATCTTATCCCATTTAATAAAAATTCATTATTTAATGGAGAAATTAGAGAAATTCCATCTGAAGATAATAGAATTAAGTTTATTAAAAGAAAATATCGCGATCATCTCAAGAAGTTGGGTAGACCAAATAATATGGAAGGTTTTGATACGCGAAATATATACTATAATGCTTGGCGAAAGTTTAAGAAATATTATTCTGATCCTGATCCTAAGCCTAATATTCTACAATTAGAAAAACCGGTATCTTTAGATGAGTTAATTAAGAAAAGAAATAGCTCTAATGTAATATTGATTCCTTCTGAAATATTTTCTC
>JAHLWE010000101.1 GCA_019058135.1 Promethearchaeota archaeon
GTCGCAAGGAGTAGACCTGCATCTTCTTCTCGCATAAGCCCCGCTCTTTCTAAAAGATAATCTGTAGTTGTTGTTTTCCCATGGTCGATATGCGCAACAATTGAGAAGATCCTTTTCTTCTCATAAGGTCCGCTAATCACTAGACTCCGGATTTCTTCGGGATTTTTTACTTTTACCATTGTAATTTTTTCAACTTATTTATTCGTTCATCTAATTACATTTTTAAATATGAAGAAAAATAAAAATTTTGCGATTTTTAAAACTAAGAACACTCAAATAATGCTATACTTTTAGATCAACGCGAGTATTCCAAAATAACAATTAAAAAATTAAAGTAAAAATTATTTAGATATGATATTTAAACAATTTATAATTTGTAGGTAAAATCCATGTAAATTGATTACCAAGTAAGAATTCAAAAAAATATTTCTTAAATATTAGTTAGGTAAAAACTTTGGAAAAAACAAGTTAAATTAATTATTTGATGTAAGGAAGTACCATTTCCTTTAGAACATAGACACATCTCTTTCCAACATCAGTCTTTGTATGATAACAATTTGTAACGTTCATTATATAAAATTCTTTCGGTGCTTTATTTATTGAAATATCATGTAAAAAGTCTAAAAATTTAATGAATCTTCGCTTCTCTTCTATATAAAGAAAGTTTTCTTTTAGAAAATAATTAGGGTTTTTCTTTTTAAATTGCTTCGCATGTGTTTTTTCCTTAACTGGTGGACCACGCCTAAGAAATTTCTCTGAAATTTTTGGATTTTCGCAAAAAAATGAGATTGCATAAAGACTTTTATCAGTTTCAAAATAAACTTCAAAAGTAATTTTTCCAAATCTAGGGTCTTTAGATTTTTCTAATTCGCCACTACTTTTTACCTTTTCTCCAAAAGAATATAATTTATCTCGTAATTCTGTATAATGAACCTCTAGATTTTCCTTTTTGAATTCAATTAAAAAAAGATGGTCAAATATCGCTTCTTTCTTTACCAAATTAAAATCAACAATTGGTAAGGATTTAATTTGAAAATATGAAATGTCTGGATCTTTTAAAAATTGCTTAACTTTATCTTTACAATAATAATATGCTTTTTTTGATATTGCAGCTGCTACATTTCTGTTTTTGTCTGTGGGATCAATTATAATTAGAAAATCATTAATAAATCGAGGCTTTTTTTTTAATTCTTTAGTATTTCTACTAAAAAAATCGATGGATTGATATTCCAATTCATCAAAATGCTCAAATAAATTTAATAAATTTCTGAAATGATAAATTAATAATTCTGAACTGTATCCTATGAACCCTATCCTTCCAACAGGACTTTTATCTCCATAGGAATAACAGCATTTAAAAAATTGTTTTAATAATCTTACTTCATTCTTTTGTTCCTTAGTTAAATTATCTCTAACAAATCGAGTATGCCAAGGAGTTCTATCAACAGCCGTTATTGGTCCATTTTCCAATAAGTATTCCTTAGATAAAGCAAAGCAAAGAACAATATCAATTTCAGTTATTCCTTCTGAATCAATATATTCCGCAGAGACATAAGGATGTTCTGCATAAAGTAATACAATATTCTTAAAATCGTGCTTTTCTATTGTTTTAATTATCCAAGTTTCACAGAGTTCTCTAAATTTACTTTTCAATTTTTGTTTTAATTTAGTTTTACTTATTTTTTCTTCCATAAACGATTTAAAATCCATTCCAATAAACAAATCAATATCAGATGTGTTTCTCAATTGAGTTTGTTTAATTCCGGTTGAACCTTGAGGCTCAATAAAATTAAAGGTAATTCCCAATTCTTTTGCCTTTTGTGTTAGTAATTTGGTCAAAAAATCAATAATTTCTTTATGCTTATCTATTTCTTGCTTTGTAGGAAGAATTTCATTGAGAGCACCTTTAAATATGTCATCAAATTGAGTCATGTGATCCACCTCTTAGAACTAATTCCTACATGCCCCACCAAGGGTTTTTTTCTTTTCGCATTAAGATAATATATTCTCGTAAAATATCTTTTTGTTCAGAGGTTAATTCATCCAAAAATTTTCCAATTAATTGTCTTACATGAGATTCGGGAACATTTATATATAGAATCTCATCTTTATCAAGATCTCTACCAATTTCAACACCTTTCATTGAAACTGCTACCTCCATATCTTTAGTTGCTTTTTCAATATTCTGACCTTTATCTTGAACTTGATTGATTCTTCCAATATATTTCCCATTATTTTTAATTATAGGAACTTTGGAAACCAAATCACCACTAATTACCCTAACTCCAAAAACAGCAGGATTTGAGTTTCTAAAGATAAATTCCGGCATCATTTGAAGCTTTCCTGGTAAGACCAATTCACCTAATTCTTTTGCAGTATCTTCTGCTTTTCGAGTTTCCTTATATTCAATATAATCCTCTGTCAATCTATAAATGACATCATTAGTAAAAATTCTTACATTTTCATTATAAGCCACCTCTTTTGCTTCATCTAGGATATTTACATTAAAGCCAAGAACAACGGATGAATATAAATCAAAATCTCTCACTACAACTGCACCTAATATATCGGCTTTTTTAATCGGACCTACATCAGCCCTACTAATAGAAATACCATTTTCGGATAAATGTTTCTCTAATGCCTCTAAAGACCCTAAAGTATCCGCTTTTAGAACAATCCCTGCCTTATCTGTCTGAATCCTTATACTATTAACTTCTTCTTCAACTAATTTATAAATCTCTTCTTCTTTCGAATCATTTTCAATTACATAAAGAGGAGCTCCTGCAACAGTACCTTCTAAATCTGATGCTAGGATTTTTATTCCAGCAGATGCGTGAATTTTATTTACTGAATCAAATTTTTGACGAGGATCTCTAATCTCATCAAGTGGTTTTGGTTGAAAAAGGGCTCGTATTTTTGTAACAATTGGTTTTTCTAATCCTCCAACAACCATTTTTTGCCCTTTTTTAATGATTCCATCATAAATTAAAGCATCAATTGTAAATCCGTATCCAGCTTCCTTTTTAACCTCCAATACTACACCTTTTGCTGGACCTTCAGAATATAGTAATTTATCTTTTAAAAATTGTTGTGCTAATCCTAATAATACGATAAGCAGTGAAGATATCCCTTCTCCAGTAATGGCACTAGTGGGTACAATAGCTAAGCTTTTAGTAAAATCTTTTATTTTATCATATCTATCACACCCGGGAAACCCCTCTTCTAAGAAATCTCCAATAATCTTATATAATTTCTCATCAAAATTTTTTTGAACAAATTCACTTTGCTTATTATAGGTTTCAACAAAGTCAGCATTTTTATTTGGTTTCCAACTTGGAATTCTGTCTATTTTATTTGCTGCGATAATAAAAGGGACCTTTTTTTCTCGGAGTATATTTACAGATTCCCAAGTAATTGGCATTGGTCCATCCATTATATCAATTACTAAAATTGCGATATCTGCAACTGCTCCTCCCCTTTTTCTCAAGTTCATAAATGCTGCGTGCCCTGGAGTATCCACTATTAAAATTCCTGGAAGAAAAATGTTTAAATCTGCAAATTTTGGGCCACAAAAATTTTTAATCGCTTCTACTGGAAAATAACTAGCACCAATATGTTGAGTTATCCCAGCAGCCTCCCTTTTCTGTACAACCGTTCCTCTCACATAATCTAATAAACTTGTCTTTCCATGGTCAATGTGGCCGAGTATTGAAGCTATCAGTTCTCTAGGTTTTTTACCTTCATTATATTCTGTCAAAAATTTAGCCTTATTTTCATAGTAATAATTTAAATTAAAATAAGATATTAAATTTAAAAAATCCTTCAATCAATTTAAAAAAGAGAATAATTAAGTAAATTTTGCTACTAATGTATCATTTGATATTATAAAATTCTTTAATTTATATATCTTTAAATCATAGACAATTTCATCCAAATATGCTGTTATTTCTTTAAATTCCACCGTACAAAATAATTCATATTTCTCTTTAAAGTCTGACTTATCTGAAAAATCAGGACCCCATTTTTTGAATAAAATGAAAGTAGGATTTTGAGAGAGTACATATTCAGAACTAAAGCCTTCATGTGCAATATGCTCATCCATTAATCCCCACATATCAATAAAATTTAATTCACAATAATATGGAACTATCCCCATATCAATATATGCAACCGTGGCGTTTTTAGGGACATTCTTATCAAACCATTTTCCAATTATATAATGTTTTTCATTAGTATCAATAAGGGATGTGTTTTTAAATACGAGAGGTGCTGTCATTGGTATAATAATCAAGAATAGAATAAGTAAAAATGGAACATATTTATTGATAATAAGTTTGAAATTTAATTTCTCTGGAAATTCTTTCTTTCTTTGTTCTTTTAAGTCTTGAAAAAAGTAAATTGAAATTATTATTATAAATGGCATTGCAGGTAATATGAATCTAAAGCCTTGTGCAGTGTTAAATTGTGTTAAATTTAAAACAATTGCAAAATTAATTAAAATTGGGACTACGAGAAATATTATCTTCTTCCAATCTTTCTTTTTAAAAATTATTTTATAAATTCCAATTAACATTAAGAGAATAATAGGTGAGGTGAAAACAAAGAATACTCCTAAATACTCAATTCCTCCCTCAGTAATAAATGAAGAACTTCTCTTTACATAATATGTATTTGGAAAAAAATAACCATAATAAAGAAATCTCCATACGAAATAATTTAGATAAAGTACCCCAACAATTAAACTAGAGAAAATTCGTTGAAATATGATTTTTTTTTCTTTTTTTAAGAATATATGATAAAAAATTAAGCTTCCCTCTAATCCTACAATATAGATTATACCATCAGGACGAGTCAATGTAACGAGAAATGAAAAAATAAATGAGATTTTAGGGTATTTATTATTTTCTTGTGTCTCTTTATATGCAAAATAAAAAGCACATATTATCAAAAATAGCAATAAAGGGGTTTCTAAGCATCCAATAGTCCATAAATGAAAAGGATAATATAAAGCGTATAAAATTGGAGCAAATAAGGATACATTTTTATCATAAAAAAGAGTTGTAAATTTATATACCATAATAATTGTGCAAAAGTTAAGAATAATAGAGAATATTTTCGTGTATATTACAGGGTCGATATTTAAAAGGTGAGGGATTGCACCTGAAAATATCCAAAGAAAATTTGAATAACCTTCTACTGGATCCCAACCAGGATTAAAAACGATTCCGTTTCCATTCACAAAATTTTTTGAATATCTGAAAGTTATCCAAGCATCATCTTTAGTAAAAGAGAAAAAATAAAGATCCCATAGAAAACTAAGAGTAATACATATAAATAGAATAATTATTCTCAATTTTTTCTCATCTTGAAAAAGAAAATTGTAGAAAGCGTTAGGTTTTTTTTTAAACAAGAGCATATGACTAATGAGTACTGAAAATATAAAAATTCCAGAAAAAAGTCCCATTTGAAATAATAATAATGGTTGGGAGGTTAAATTTTCAATAATATTATTCACAAAATTGAAAATGTTATCTATAATAAACATTATCTTATCATTTAAGAACGCTCTTTTTTTCTTAAAGATAATTAAGAGAAATATTTAAATTTATATAAACCATCATACTAAATATTTCTTTAAAAATTTTCCCGTATATGAATTTTTATTTTTAATGATTTCCTCTGGTGTGCCTTGAACGACTATTTCCCCTCCTTTTTCTCCTCCTTCTGGTCCTAAATCAATTATATAATCAGTTGATTTAATGATTTCCATATTATGTTCAATAATTATAACAGTATTTCCTTTATCAGTTAATTTTTGAAGCACATTTATTAATTTTTTAACATCATCAAAGTGTAATCCAGTTGTTGGTTCATCAAGTAGATATAGCGTGTTTCCTGTACTAACCTTTCTTAGTTCTCTGGCAATTTTTAATCGTTGTGCTTCACCCCCACTTAAAGTTGTAGATGATTGTCCTAATTCTAGATAACCTAGACCTACATCTATAATTGTTTTGATTGTTCTTTTTAGATTCGGGATATTTTTAAAAACTCTGTAAGCTTTATTGAATGACATCTTTAAGACGTCTGCAATAGAATATCCTTTAAATTTTATGTCTAAAGTTTCTTCATTAAATCTTTTCCCTTTACATACATCACACCTTATATATACATCAGGAAGAAATAACATCTCTTTGAGAATATAACCGGTGCCATGACATTTTCCACAACGACCTCCTTTAACATTAAAAGAAAAACGTCCTTTTAGGTATCCTCGTTCTTTTGCTTCCGGTAAATTTGCGTATATTTCTCGAATATAGTCTAATGCTTTTGTGTAAGTTGCTGGAATTGAACGTGGAGTTCTCCCTATAGGACTTTGATCAATATTAATGATTTTATCAATATTTTGAAAGCCAAAAATATTATCAAAATCTCCAACTTTATAAAATCTGTCTTCAGAACCCATTATTTTTTTAAGACCTTTATAAAGGCAATCTACAAAAAGACTCGTTTTTCCAGCTCCTGAAACACCAGTGACACAAACAATAACTCCTAAGGGTATTTTTACATCAATGTTCTTTAAATTATTCTCTCGAGCACCTTTTATTCTTAAAAATTTATTATTTAGTTTCCTTCTTGAAACGGGAAGTGGAATTGTTAGTTGACCATTTAGATATTTTCCCGTGATTGATTTTTCATTGGAAATTATTGCCTGTAATGGTCCCGCTGCAACTAAATAGCCCCCATTTTCTCCTGCGAATGGTCCTAAGTCGATTATATGGTCCGCATTCCTTATAATACTCTCATCATGTTCAACAACTATAACTGTATTCCCTAAATCTCTTAGTTTCTTTAACATATTAATTAATTTTTTAATGTCTCGAGTATGAAGCCCTATAGTTGGTTCATCAAGCACATAAGTAACACCAACAAGATTAGAACCCAATTGTGTTGCTAGTCTTATTCTTTCGCTTTCTCCAACTGATAGCGTCTGAGCTTTTCTATTTAATGAAATGTAATCCAAACCAACATTAATCAAAAATGATAATCTATCTTTTATCTCTTTTAAAACATCTTTAGAGATTTTTTTCTCAATTTCTGTTAATTTCAATTTATTTAAGAATTTAAATGTGTCTTTGACAGCCAAATCACAAATTTCCGCAACGTTTTTTCCTCCTATTAATACTGATAGACTAAAAGGATTTAATCGCTGTCCTTTACATTTTGGACATATCACTTCGATCATAAAGTGACTATAAGAAACTCGTTGCTCCTTAGAAGTAGTTTCGACATATCTTCGATATAATAATGGAATTAATCCTTCAAAGGCTCTTTTAAATCTCCATTGATAACTTGTATTATTATTTTTCTCTCTTTTATTAAATCTACTATCATATTCTTCTTTTCTTAAATCAAATTGTATTTCATCATATCCTGTACCATATAGTATTTTTTCTAACAATTCAGGATCAAGATCTTTAATCGAAGTCTTCGTATCTGCTTTATAATGTTTTAAGACTTGCTTTAAAATTTGCCAAGAATAACCATTTGTACTCTTAAATCCTGAAATTTTTCTGATATTGCTTTCTTCCAATGTTTTTGTTAAATCTTTTCCAATAATTAAACTTGGAAGGAATTGTAAAGCACTTCCTAATCCATTGCACTTCTGGCAAGAGCCATGAGGCGTATTAAAGGAAAACATTCGCGGCTTTAAATCGGAAAAGGATAATCCACATTCAATACACGCATAATGTTCAGATAATGTTTGTTCTGTGCTGCCATCCTCACTTAAAGTTTCTATTTTAACTATTCCTTCTCCAAGTTTTAGTGAAGTCTCAACTGAATCCGATAATCTTTTTCTAATATCATCCGAAATTACTAACCTATCAACAATTACATCAATATTATGTTTTTTATATTTATCAAGGATAATTTCTTCAGAAAGTGAATATTGAATACCATCAATTTCAACTCTTGCATAACCCTGACGCTTTAATTTTTCTAATAAATCTTGGTATAACCCTTTTCTTGCTCCTACAACAGGAGATTTGATAATAATTTTTGAGTCCTTTTTATGTTGCTTAATTATTTGAGACACTATCTCAGTAGCAGTTTGAGGTGATATTTCTCTTCCACAATTTGGACAATGAGCAATACCGATATTTGAATAAAGAACTCTTAAATAATCATAAATTTCAGTTACTGTCCCCACCGTACTTCTTGGATTTCTTGATATCGCTTTTTGCTCAATTGCGATAGAAGGGCTGAGCCCTTCAATGGAATCGACATCGGGCTTTTCTAATTCACCCAGAAATTGTCTCGCATAACTTGATAATGATTTTAAAAAACGTCGTTGGCCTTCTGCAAAAATAGTATCCATTGCTAAACTTGATTTTCCACTCCCAGAAACTCCCGTAATTACAATTAGTTTATTATGAGGTATCTTTACATCTATATTTTTGAGATTGTTCTGACGAGCTCCTTTTACATGAATCATAGTATTTATCATTTACATCACCTAATTTATTTGATATTCTTATTAAGTTTTAAGTCTTTGATTTGATCTCTTAAGTATGCTGCATCTTCAAACCTTAAATCCTGAGCTGCACGATACATCTCACTTTCAAGATATCTTAATAAATCCTTTGTATTTATAGATGCTTCAATTCTTTCTTCAATTTTAAATCTTAATTTTTTAGATTCTTTTTCTTTCAGTTCTTGTACTTCAGCCAGAGAGTCCAAAATTTTCTTGTGAATGGTTTTAGGAGTAATATTATTTTTTTTATTAAACTCAATTTGTTTTTTCCTTCGACGATTAGTCTCGTCTATAGCAGCTTTTATTGATTGTGTTATTTTATCAGCGTATAAAATAGCCCTTCCATTTATATTTCTAGAGGCTCTTCCAATTGTTTGAATCAATGAACGAGTGTTTCTAAGAAATCCTTCCTTATCTGCATCAAGAATTGCCACGAGAGATACTTCTGGTAAATCTAACCCCTCTCTTAATAAATTAATACCAACTATAACATCAAAAACACCCTCTCTTAAGTTACGGAGTATTTCAAACCTTTCTACGGTGTCTATCTCTGAATGCAGGTAAGTTATTTTAAGACCTAATTCATTATAATAATCTGCAATATCTTCTGACATTCTTTTCGTTAGAGTAGTAACTAAAACACGTTCATTATTTTTAATTACTTCTCTAATTTCTCCTAAAAGATCATCAATCTGGTTTTTAGTTGGTCTTACTTCAACGCGGGGGTCCACAAGACCCGTAGGTCTTATGATTTGTTCAGCTACTTTACCATTTGATTTCTCTATTTCATAATCCATTGGAGTAGCACTCATAAAAATAACTTTATTGATCTTTTGTTCCCATTCTTCAAAATTCAAAGGTCTATTGTCATAAGCACTTGGGAGTCTAAAGCCATAATCAATTAGGTTTTTCTTCCGGGATATATCACCTCTGAACATTCCATGTAGCTGAGGAACGGTTATATGTGATTCATCTACAATCATCAAAAATTTTTTAGGGAAATAATCAATAATCGTCCTTGGAGGGACCCCAGGTTCCCTATTATCCAAATATCTTGAATAATTTTCAATAGCTTTACAAAATCCCATTTCTCTTAACATTTCAAGGTCAAATTTTGTCCGAGATTCAATTCTTTGTGCCTCCGCATATTTTTTTTCTTTTTTAAAATATGTAATCCTTTCTTGCATCTCTTTTTCAATTTTATCAATTGCGGTGATTTTATTTTCCTCCGGAATTACAAATTCACTCGCTGGAAATATTCTACAATTAGGTAATTTATTTATTGTGCTGATAGAGACAGGGTGAATTTCCTCAATTGATTCAATCTCATCACCGAATAGAGATATTCTTAGAGCCGTTTCTAAATAAGCTGGATATATGTCAATAATATCACCCTTGGCTCTAACAGTAGCTCTTTTAAATTCCATATCTTTGCGTTCATATCCCATTTCAATGAGCTTTCTGAGAATATTGCTCCTTTTAATTTCTTCTCCCACTTCCAGAACGATGGAAGCATCTTCCCAGTCCTCTGGTCGGCCCATTCCATAAATACAAGAAACCGTGGCAACAACTATTACATCCGTCCTTGTTCTAAGTGCATGAGCTGTCGCCAATCGATGTCTTTTGATTTCTTCATTAACGCTAAAATCCTTTTCTATATATAACCCTGAGGCAGGTAAGAATGCTTCTGGCATAAAATAATCATAATATGACACGAAATAACGTACTGCATTATTAGGGAATAACTCTTTTAACTCATTGTAGAGTTGTGCTGCAAGAGTCTTGTTTGGTGCCATTACTAATGAAGGTAGTTGAATTTCATTTATGACGTTGGCTACTGTGAAGCTCTTACCGGTGCCCGTAGCACCTAAAAGGGTTTGAAAATGATTTCCTCTTTTAATTCCATCAACTAAGGCATTAATTGCAGTGGGCTGGTCTCCAGTGGGTGTATATTCACTTTTTAACTCAAATTTCAATATATTATACTCGTAAGTTTCTACTTCTATTTATGAAATAATTTATGAAAAAAACATTATTAACAAATGATAAGCAGTGATTTATCGTAAAAATTAATATTCGTGATATCTTAAGATTTTTACGGTTTAAGATATAAAGGAATTAAGTTTAATAATAAGAATAAGAATTTAAATTTTGGAAATATTAAGCCATAACTGTAATCACGCGAGTATCTTCGGCTCCTTCTTCAGTTCTAACTAATATCTCAAGAGTATCATTAGGATTAATAGGTTCAATTAATGATCCGAGATCTGTTAATGCAATTGTTAGTGTTATTTCCTCATCTGTTTCAAGAGTTAAATCTACATTATCTTCAATTGTTATAGTACTCCATGAAATGTATGTTTTATTTACATACACTGCATCAATTATTAGATTGTCTTCACCTATATTTTTAAGATTGAGTGTTAATAGATCTTCACTATAATCTGCTGAGGATGTATTTAAAATGTCAATACTGTATTTGTCCAGATTCCATGTTGGGTTAACCTCAGCCATAAA
>JAHLWE010000102.1 GCA_019058135.1 Promethearchaeota archaeon
AACTTACGCTGATTGTGGTGCAAAGGTGTTTTTTGAAGGAGGCTATATTGCTTTCAGAAATGGGCACCTCATTAATCCCAAATACATTGATAAATATGCGTTGCCTTGCATGAAGAAAGTTACCGAAGCGATTCATGAGTTGGGTGGTAAAATAATATTTCATTCTGATGGCGATATCACATCTCTCCTCGATTTTGTAGTTGATGCAGGTTTTGATGCACTCCATTGCCTTGAACCACCATATGTAGATTTAAATTTAGTCAAAAAAAAAGTAGGAGATAAATTATGGTTGTTGGGAAATATTGACACCACACATGTGTTGGTTAGCGATACTAAAAAAGAAGTTGAGGATGCTGTAAAACATGCGATAAGAATCTTAGGTCCCGGTGGTGGATACATTCTTTCTCCTTCTAATTCTCATCCTGCTATGTCATATCAGCGGATTAATTGGATGATTGAAGCTACTAAAAAATTTGGAACTTATCCACTTCAAATTTAAAATAAAAAATTTTAAATTTTATTTATAATTTGCAAAAGATTTTGCTATAGGTAGATTAATGATTTGTTGTTTAATAATAAAACTTTGACCACAATTTACACAATAAGTTTTGCCATTTAAATTTAAACGATCATTCATTCTTTCAGTGAATCTAATTCCACATTCTGGGCAGAAGCTATATTCTAATCCTTGCTTACGTTCAGATGAACTATCTGTTTTTTTATGTAATATTATAATAGATTTCTTAATGTGGCGGTTATCTTCAATTATAGCATTGTATATTGGTTCGACATTTTTCTCCGAACTTGATTTCCCTGCTATTATTTCATATAATTTCTTAAAGACTATATGGAGCCCATTAAAAAGGTGCTCTAGTATATAGAAAAGCCCCATAAAAATATATTTTAACAGATAAGCAAGACCTATACAAATTAACACTATTATAGTCACTGCAAGTGCAAATCCTACGCATGATATGATAATTTGCTGGATCGAACTTAAGCTACTAAACCAATTTATAAAATTTTGCATACCATTCCAACCATAAAATGCTTCTAACAACTTTCTACTCGCTTTTTTTCATTTTTTTATTTAATATTTAAATTATACGTGAAGTCATTATTATTTGATTTTTAGACCAATTATTATCAAATAGTCCAATTTTTAGCGGAAGGAACTTAAATTTTAATTAACCTCGAATATATAAGAAAAATATTAAAAAAATAATTAGAGGTATGATTATTTATGGATAAAATTTTAGAAGGAAAAGTGGGTCTAATCACTGGAGCGGGTTCTGGATTTGGGCGTGAAATAGCAATCACATTTGCAAGAGAGGGTGCAAACTTAGTGTTAAACGATATAGATTTGGAATCACTCGAAGAAACAAGGGATATAATTTTAAAATCGCATGATTGTGAAATACTTCTTTACCAAATGGATATCTCTGATGCAGATAAAGTGAAAGAAATGAGTAAGGAAGTATTCAAGAAGTTTGATAATGTATTTGTCTTAGTAAATAATGCTGGAATAAATGGAGGTCTTTATAAATCACTATCTTGCCCAATTGAGAATTATGATAGGGTAATGGATGTAAATCTTAAAGGTCCTTGGTTATTAGTTAGATATTTTTTTCGGAAAATGAGGTTACAGAAATTTGCACCTGTTACAGGTAAAATAATTAATATTGCTTCATGTGCGGGTATAGAACCAAATCCAGCTATTGGGATCTATAGTGTAAGCAAAGCAGCATTGATCTGTTTTACTAAATTATGGGCCCTTGAATTGGCACCGAGAATCACAGTTAATTCTATTTCTCCTGGGGTTCATATTACTAAAATATATGATAATGATCCTGAATTAGCTCAAAAACTTTTAGATTTGAGAAATGTTAAAATTCCATTGAATAGATTTGGAACAAAAGCTGATGTTGCAAATGCTTGTTTATTTTTGGCTTCACCAGCATCTGATTATATCACAGGAGAAAACATAGTTATCGATGGTGGAATGACGACATCAATCAATAAGTTATAAATATTTTGAGATTAAAGGTCATTACTATGGAATTAAAAAATCTTTTTAGTCCGGCAAAAATTGGAAATGTTCAAATTAAAAATAGAATTATTCGATCAGCCACATCCGAAAGGTTAGCTAATAAAGATGGCACTATAAACGATAAATATATTAAAAACTATACAGATTTGGCTGAAGGAGGAATTGGATTGATAATTTCGGGATTTATCAATGTAGAATTAGGATATTCGGTTATGCCTAACAGCCCAGCTTTATACAATGATTCCTTCATCTCAGGACAAAAAAAGTTAGTTGATGCCGTTCATGACTATTCTGATGTAAAATTTGCTGCTCAACTTGCGCATACGGGTCGTCAATCGACACATCCAAAATTTGAAGCGGTTGGACCTTCATCAATTCCAGATAAGTCAGTCAATCGAGTACCTCGTGAATTAACAGACGATGAAATCAAAGAAATTATAAAAAAATTTGTAAATGCAGGGCGGAGGGCTTATGAAATTGGTTATGATATGGTGCAAATACATGCTGCACACGGATATTTACTCAGTAATTTCATTTCTCCCTATTCAAATAAACGTACTGGGGAATATGGAGGAGATAGTAAAGGGAGAACTAAAATCTTGGTTGATATTTATAAGCAACTAAGGGATGAGATTGGAAAAAATTTTCCTATCACAATTAAATTACAGACTGAAGATGGTGTTTCTGAAGGTATGACCTTAGAAGAGGGAAAAAAAATTGCCAAAATTGTTATAGACACGGGTTATGATGCAATTGAAGTGTCAGGAGGGATGGGAGAATCTTTAATTGGGACTAAAAATGCACTCCCTAGTAAACAAAATATTGGTCCAGAAGAAGAAAACTACTTTCTGCAAAATATTAAAGAAATTAGACCATATATGAAAGATTGTGCTGCTATCCTTATGGGTGGAGTTAAAAATCCTATAACTGTTGAAAAATTTCTTCAAGATAAAATAATTGATTTCATTTCAATGTGTAGACCATTGATTCGCGAATCAGATCTTCCAAATCGTTGGAAGAATGGTGATATTTCACCAGCACATTGTATTAGTTGCAATTCTTGTTATATGTCTGGATTAACAGGTCCTATTTATTGTACTGTCAAAGAGAAATTAGAAAAGAAGAGATTAAGAAAAGAACAAAGATTAAAAAATAATAAATAACATAATATTGAAGCCAGAATAAAGGAAATTATTTATTTAATTGTAAAATTTTCATTCGGTCAATTAATAAAAAACATGCATACGCCGCCTCATGTGGTGTGATGTATATGGTTGTTTTTTCTTTTTTTGCTAAATCTTTAAGATTTTGAAATCCTTCACTAAACAT
>JAHLWE010000103.1 GCA_019058135.1 Promethearchaeota archaeon
AAAATTTCTTTCTCTTTACCTTTAAATATAATTGGAACAATGATGGCTTGAATAGGAGCTATTTCAGGTGGAAGACATAATCCAGCATCATCTCCATGCTGAGTAACTACTGCAGCAATTGCCCTTTCACTAATTCCATAACATGTCTGATGCACAAACTTTGTCTCTCCATTATCTGCTTCATAAGTTAAATCAAATGTTTTAGCAAAAATTGTACCAAGATTATGAACTGTTCCAATTTGTAAAGTTTTATGATCTCCAGGAAAAATAGTTTCAAATGCTATACTATATTCAGCACCTGGAAATTTATCATAATCAGGGCGTACATTAATAATATAGGGAATACCCAAGCGATCATAAAATTTGCTATATATCTCTAATCCTTCCATTACTTGGTCCTCAGCTTCTTTAGCAGTAGCATGAGCTGTATGAGCCTCCTTGAAAGTTGTTAATTCCCTTACTCGTATTAATGGTCTTGTTGTTTTTGTCTCATATCTAAAAGTGCTAGCTATTTGATAAATCTTTATTGGTAAATCTTGATGGGAACGAATCCATAATTTGAACATAGGATACATTACAGTTTCAGAGGTAGGTCTTAAACATAAATTAATATCGAGTTGTTTTGATCCCCCTCTTGTTACCCAATAAACCTCATCTTCAAAACCCTTGACGTGTTCTGCCTCTTTCATGAAAAGAGGTTCTGGTATTAATAAAGGAAATAAAGTTTCTTCATGAGGTATGGGTGTATTGTCTAATAAATCACGCAATATCTGAAAAACTCGTTTTCTAAGATTAAAGCCATAACCTAACCAAACACCACATCCTTTTAAATTAAACCTATAATCTATAATTTCAGCCTTCAGAAGGATATCTGAAAACCACTCCATGAAGTCATTATTCCACTTTTCCCGTGAAATTTTCCCTTTTTTTGCAGACATGTTAAAAATGATAATTCTATTTAAAAATTAAATTTTTACTTTTTCTCTCTCTTTTCGATTAAACGGGCTAATATTATACAAAAATAAAAGCGCTTTTCCAAATATTTTTCCTATAAACTTTAACTTTACAATACCAAAAAGGTCTTCCAACATTTTTGCATCTTCAGGAATGGATACACCAAAGAATGGGCTTGAAAATAGAAAAATCAACCCACCTAATACAATAGAAATAATGAATGTAGTGATATCAGAAACTGGGAAGAAAAACATAAAGAAAAACATAATTATACAACAAGGGATTATTCGGATTAACTTAAATCTAATCTTAATTTGTAAGCGTTTTTTTATTTGCCATATCATAAATGGAAGTAAAAAAACAATAGCAATCACTTGAACCCACCCAATACCTATAAAACTCGTCAAAAATATAAATAATGGTGCAATTGCAATTATTATCACTGTTGTAATAGCGAATGCAATCCCGGAGTATTTTGCATTTCCAGAGCCAATTAATGCATTTCCAAAAAGACTTGAAAAGGCAAATCCAAACTGTCCAATAATTGCTAGTATCATAAGTAATTGAGCAGATAAAAATAAATTTTGATCAAAACCTGATGCACCTATAAACGTCTCATTGTGAAGAATTGTTAGTAAATTACCTGTGATTGCACAAATACCCGTAGCGAATCCGATGCCTATTAATGCAGCAATTCGTGTAGTATTATTAAAAATCTCACCTACCATTTCTCTATTCTCCTTAGAAACTGCTTCTGCTATCTCAATATTTAAAGGACCGCTATAAAATAGAATTACTGTTTTCACAGATGAGTAAGAAGTAACAATTGTAATAATTCTAAGTCCAATTTCTTGAGATCCAGGGTCAAAATAAAACAAATATAAAGATGCGAAGAAAGTTAATAAGTTAGCAAATACTCCAATTCCTTCAAGATTAGTAATCGTTGAAAAAATTGAATATTTAACATATTTTTTAACGAATAATGGTTCAAATTGATCTTTTATTTGCAAATTTACAGTATTAATTATATTTCGTGAAAAAATTCTTCCTTTAATTATATCAATAAATGAATAAGGGCAAAATCTATGAAAATAATAGAATATTATTAGAAATGGAATGATACTTGCCAAGATGTAATAAAAAACAAACCCTTCTGGGGGCAAATTAAAAATCATCCAAAATATTCCTAAAATTAATAATGATGGTCCCCATACAGCACCAGAAAAAGATATTAGATCATATCGATTAATAATTGCTAATCCATTAATTATAATTGCTTGTAAATAACCAAATATACTTTGAAAAATACAAGCAAACGCTGCTGCCTTCATATATATATTATCTTCAGGCGTAATTATGAATAAAATCAAGGAAATTAATCCTGTCGCAAGACCAATAATAAGAATTAACTTAGAATATGATGCAGCCTTTATTTTTCCAACCTCTGGATTTAAAATATATGCTTCTTTTATTTTTGCTATATAAGATTGGCTAAATCCATTACTAAAAATTCCTAATAAACCCATTAGGGCAAATGTCGAACCAAAATAGGATAAACCTTCCCAACCTGAGGTAATTATTACAAAGAACCATATACAAGAAGAACTTAACAATGCAACTAACATATGAATGGCTCCAGAAATCATTGATCTTGAAGATCCAGGGACATCATAAAATTTCTCTTCTGATTCTTCTAATTCTGATCTATTTCTCGCTTTTTGATAAGAATTAGATTCAGGATTGTTATTCTTATCCATTAATTAATCATTTTATTAATTCTTTTAAAAATCAATTATTTGGTTAATAATATCATTTGATTATAAAAATAGAGATGATTTGAATATAAATTATTTCAAGATAGTAATTTCTTAGATTTCATATCTATGCTAATTCGATAGATAAGATGCCCCAATTCAGGAATAACAACCAATTTCCCATTATTAATATCTCTTAATCCTTTTAAGCAGTTAAATAAACCAAATTTATCATCATCCTCTGTTCCCAGTGCCTCAGTATATTTCCCTCCAGCAAGTAAGTATCCTCCTAACCCTCCAATGGGTGGCCATTTTTTTAACGCCCCCTCAAAATCCTTCTCTAAAAAAGAATTCATTATTTCAACTTTATTCATATCACAGACACCTAACGCAGCTGCAAGCGAATGTTCTACGTGAGAGGCGTGGGCAACAGTCATAAGTAGTTTGGTATAATAATTAGCCAATTCTTTCGAGTCATCAAAACCAAAAACCATACCTTTTGTTTCGATTTGCTCTTTTGCTAATATCTTTAATTCTTTTAAAATGATTCTAATTGCATCAATTGATATAAAAGCAGACTCAGATACAAATTCTTCCAAGTTTAATTCTC
>JAHLWE010000104.1 GCA_019058135.1 Promethearchaeota archaeon
CCAGAGATGACTTTGACGGAGTTGATTTTATATTATATGGCAAACAATATGATTTAAAAAAGCTTGGAATAACCACAGACAATATTTGGCGTGAGTTGGAACATTATGAACTTTGAAATCAATTATTATTTTTGATATTCTTTTGATTTTTTGTAAGTTTATATTTTTGTATAATTCGAAATTGAATAAAGAATAAATTGGAGATTAAAATTTTTAGAAGAGTTAGATTAAAAAATCATTAATCTTTTATCCTTTATTTATTTTTATAAGTTCAGAAGATTACAAATATCATGTTCAAGGATACTAAAATTAGGAAAAGGCGGACCGAAACGGAAGAGAGGAAAGAAACGGAAGGCTTTGTCGTAATAAAAAAGCAAAAACCAGGGTTTGTATCCGAAGTTAAAACATATTTAGGAGGAAAAAAATTAAATCTTAGAAAAAGAGGTATCGAAACGATTTCTGATATCGAAGGTTTAGCCGAATTAGAGAGACTTGAATCCTTAGACTTATCAGAGAACCAAATTAATTCGATTGAGGATCTTGAAGCTCTTATAAATCCGCGAAATTTAACATCTCTTCACCTTACCGTTAATAAAATTAGCGAGATTAAAGGTCTTGAGGCCCTCACAAATCTAAAATTTTTAGGTTTAGGAGGGAACCATCTTTCCGAGATAAAAGGGCTCGAGACGCTCACGAATTTAGAATTTTTGGGCCTAGGTTCTAATTATTTAAGTGAGATTAAGGGGCTTAACACTCTCAAGAATTTAAAAAAATTAGAATTAGCTTGTAATAAAATTTCCGACATAGAGGGCTTGTCCGAATTAAAGAAGCTTGAGCATTTAGATTTATCGTCAAATAAAATTAGTTCAATGGACGGACTCGAAGGTTTAACAAATTTAAGAGAGTTAGTGCTCGATATTAACCAAATTTCCGAAATAAAGGGACTCGAAATGCTCACGAATTTAACCTACTTAAATCTGAGCTCGAATCAGATTTCGGAGATAAAGGGGCTGGATTCGCTTATGGATTTAACCCACTTACGGCTTGGGGAAAACCAGATTGCCGAGATAAAGGGGCTCGAGACGCTCACGAGTTTAGAGTGTTTAATTTTGAACGTCAACCAGATTGCCGAGATAAAGGGGCTCGAGACGCTCACAAATTTAGGATTTTTGGGTTTGAATAAAAATCAGATTGCCGAGATAAAGGGACTCGAGACGCTTAAGAAACTGGAATCTTTGTGGCTGGACAAAAATCAGATTTCCGAGATTAAAGGGGTGGAAAACCTAAAAACGTTGGAGGAATTCCTCTTAAAAGGGAATAAGGTTTCGGAGATTAAAGGGATTAAGGATTTATGGAGTTTGCATGCCCTAGATTTAAGGGAAAATGCGTTTCCAGACTCTCGTCGTGATAGCCGATATTACACGAGAGAAGACCTCGAAAAATACATTTATAAACGAGACTCTTATTAAGTCTATAGATTTTTCAATTTCGAGTTATACAATAATATAAACCGATTTATGAAAAAGTATAGACTTATAAAAATAAAATAAAATAAAATCCATCTTAAATCACATGAAAATAAAGCCTTTAGAACACCAATACAAGGTTAATACGATGAAAAATATTTATAAATACAAAAATCGTTTGAAATTTGACCCTTTTGGTGTATTTTTTGACATTTTTTTTACTTGAAGAATAATATTTTTTATAGAGAGTAATAAAATTAGAAAATCTTGAGGGAGGTTTTTATTTATGTGTTCTATTCTATTAATAATTAGAGAATTTTAAACAATATCAAAAAAGGAAATATAGAATTTTAATTAATGCGAATATCGGAAAATGAATGAAATAGATATCATAAAAGAAGCGAAGAAAAAGAGAACTGAATTCAGGATAAATGAATATCTTACTCTTAAATTAGAAGAAGAATTAATAGAAGAAATAAAAAGGACCGTTATATATGTAAATGGTGAGCGTTTTGATCAGTGTAAGTCTCTGTTTTTAAATATACCGCTCGATAAGGTTAAATCTACTGATGATATTGAGTCAATCGATGAAGCCGCAGAAAGATTCGGTGAATCAGAAGAAGGGCGCGGTTATCTTTATAATATTTCTGGCGAAACTGAATTTTGGGCTCATTGCTCTAATTTACAAGCTTGGGCTGAAAATAATTATGATACACGTTTGCTCCATTCAGACTTGGCGTTTCCGCTTTTGGAAAGATTGACCAGAGTCGGAGATCCGACCGCTAAAAGGGTATTCAAGGAAGAGATTGCAAAAAGATTTATTAACGGCACCGACAATACCAGAAGTTTTTTGTATGAAATGGAATATTTAAATCTTCTAAATTATGAAGAACGCATGAATATGGTTTATGAAATTCAAGATAAAAACAAAAAGATTGATTATGTTACATATAAAGACGAGATTTGCGAGTTTATAGTAGGTGGGACTTTACATTTAAGGAATATAGGAATTAGAAGTATCAAAGAGATAAATGGTTTAGAAAAAATTAAAAAGATAAGACTTTTGGATCTAAGCCAAAACCAAATTACAAAAATTGAAGGATTAGAACATTTAAAGAATTTAGAAGTTCTCTGGCTTTCTAATAATAATATCTCTGAAATCGAAAATTTGGAGAATTTTAAGAATCTTGAGTTTTTAAATCTCCGCAATAACAATATCACCGAGATTAAAAATCTTGAGAATCTTAGGAACTTAGAGGATTTGATTCTTAGTAGGAATAAAATCTCCGAAATAAAAGGTCTTGAAACCCTAAAAAAATTAAATTCATTATGGCTTACGAAAAATATAATCTCAGAACTTAAAGGACTTGAGAACCTCACGAAGCTGGAAATTCTAGGAATTTCTTCCAATCAAATTCCCCCAAGACTTATCCATATGCTTGGCGGGTTAGACAAAATTGGACGTGCCAAAGAGCCCCAAAAGTTTGTAGAATATTTTCGGATGAGAAGAGGTGGACCAATCGAGAAAAATTATCTTAATTCAAAATGAATTTCTTTTATTTTTTATTTAAGGTAAAACTTAGACTTTAAAAGGATCTCTTTCACTTCTTTCTCAGGTACATCATACCAATATTTATATGCATTTGCAACGGCAAAGTGCCATGTATTCGGTATATTAGGACAAAACAGACCATCAACCTCATTTATTATTAATTTCTCTGCACTTCTCGATGCTGTTGGTACAGGAACATAAATGGACGCTGGATTATACTTTTTCAACATTTTTATAGCAGCTAACATTGTAAAACCAGAAGCTAATCCATCATCAATTACAAAAAGTGTTTTATTTTTAATATGAGAATATCTATTTTCTAAATCTAAAGAAATATTATAGAATTCTAACCTGTTTTGGATCTCTTGTTTAGTTATTTCTATTGATTTATTTATTTCTACTTCGCTTAATCCTAAATGAGATAATAGATAATCGTTTAAAAGGACAGTTCCATCCGTTGTAACTGAACCAAATCCTGCCTCTGGATTATATGGTATCTTAACTTTTCTTACAATTAATAAATCATATGATATATTGAATTCACTACAAAATCCTTCAGCAACCGGTACTCCGCCATTTGGAATACAAAAACAAAAATAATTCTTGGGATTTTCTCCAATTGAATCATTTAATTCTGGATTTAACTTTTCTATGAATTTTGTTAAAATAATTCCCGCTTCAAAACGGGATTCATATCTTTCAAACATCAATTTACTAACATAAATATTAATTCTTACCTAAAAAAATCTTAAGATATCGAAAATAATTAATAAAAATTAAGAACGTTTAATTAATTCAAAATATAATCAACAGATTTTATTGATGATAAGAATATTAAGGTAAAGAATTAATGGAAATTCTACTAAAAAATGGATGGATAATTGACGGAACTGGTTCTTCAAGGTATAAATCCGATATTGCAATAAAAGGTAATAAAATTGTGAAGATTGGTTCAAATTTGGAGAGAGATGGATATAATATAATAGATGTTTCAAATAAAATAATTGCACCTGGATTTATTGACATGCATTCTCATGCTGATTTAACTATATTAGAAGTAAATAAGGCGAAGCCGCCATAATGCAGGGTGTTACAACTCTTGTAGTAGGAATGTGCGGAATTGGGAGATCACCCGCAAATGAAAAAGTTCGAAAATATTATTC
>JAHLWE010000105.1 GCA_019058135.1 Promethearchaeota archaeon
CTAACATCAGCTTGAAAATAAATCATACCAATTATATAAGCGATACTGATTGGGGGAAAGGTACTATAGAAATAGATGGTAATTGGAATGGTACTTTGCATCCTTATGTGCATGCTAATTTTTCTAGTGATGATGTTTGGGAACTAAGTAGTTACACTATCGATTTAAAAACTGATTTAAACATTTTTGCTATTAGGAACACTCCAAATACAGATTATATAGAATCTAGTGTTTCAGAAGGTGTAAATTTCGAAGTGAGTAATAATAGTATTGTGAATTGGAATTGTTTCGGATATGTATCCATTCCAGTAGGGTATAAAGAAAATGAAACAAAACTTCAATTTCCAACTGATGTAAATATAACATGGGTATCGGAACCTCAAAACCCTAATACAAATAAATTATCTTTATGTGATAATTCAACACAAGGATTGTTAATAATAAATATGTCTAAATTTTCTGATCCACCAGATGGGTTTTGGAAATTTGAAGCAGTATCACCTAATTATTGCGAACAATTAAATATTTTTAAAAATAAAACAGGTATATGGCTACAAGATGATGAATTTCTAAGCGGGGATTATGTTAATATTACAGGGAAAATAACGAATAATGCGTTAATCTCTGGATATATACAACAAACTAAAGCATGTCTGAATATAAGATTTCCAAACGGCACCATATGGACCAGTAAAACTCAAGAAAAGTCCCCCCAAGCAGATGGAACTATTTTCTTTAATCCTTTTTTAATACCCTCCTCACCTCCCGCTTATGAGGTAGGAGAATATGATGCGATTATTACTTGGAATAACTCTTATTCTTCTTATGGATTAAATGAAACTGGTGTGATTTAAAAAATTTACAGTAATTCATAATTCCATTTTAAGGCCTGATCAAGATCAATATTATTATGATAATGTTTTCCCAAACACCATTATAAATTTAAAAGTATCATTTAATGATTATAAAACTGGGGAAGCCATAGAAAATGCTTATATATATATTAATTACGATGAACAAATACAAAAATTCAATGAAATAAGTCCGGGTTTTTACATGCTTGAATTTAATGTTAGCGATGCAGAAGCAGGTAATAATACATTAACAATTTATGCTACTTCTTCTTTATTTGTGAATACTAAGATAAATATTACATTTCATATAATTAAAACAACAAGTTCAGTTTTATACTTGAATCAGATAAAAAAAACCTATGAAAAGTCAATTGAACTTCCTTTAAATGATATTTTGAATATTACATTTAAATATTTTGACAGTGAAACAGGGGAGCATATTGATTCAGCATTAGTACAATTAATAGGGACTGATTTAACACTAGATTTTATAGAAAATTTCACATTTAAACAATATACACTACTTATAGATATACAAGATTTGGATTATGGAATAAAATTTTTCTCCATATACGCCCAAAAAACGAATTATCAACCTTCATCGGACCTACTAAAGATAACTGTTAGACAAATAAAAACAAATATTACAACAGAATCTGGAGAGGATGTTATAAATATAATGGCTGGTGGATCCTATCATCTAAAAATAATTTTAGATGATTTAGATTTTGGAGGAAGGATAAAAAATGCCACAGTTAAATATGCGTGGGAATTAGGGCAAGGAATACTTGAAGATCCAGATAATGATGGCATGTATGAGGGTATATTAGAAAATATACCATCAGGTTCTTATACAATCACAATTACTGTTTTAAATGTAAGCGAGGATTATTCTTTTCAGCGTAAAACAATTACGTTGAATGCTATCGCAATAGAAGCAGATACTTTATTTATTTGGTCATTATTTTGGATAGCTGTTGTAGGCATAATTATTTTAGGTAGTTACTTCATTGCTTATCAGAGAGTTCTTAAATATCCAAAACCAGTTAGAAAGGTACATAAATTCAAAAGGACTCTAAAGAGGAAATCAGCCCCATCAGTAGAAATTACTAGCCGTGATGATTCGTTTAAATCTCTACATAAAGAGGGCTTGGGAAAAGTATCTAGATTTAAACCAGGTAAACTAGAAGATAAACTTCCATCAGTCGATATAAAATCTGAAGCTAAATTTGCAGAAGAAACACCTTCAACTGAAACGCAACCCGAAGATAAATCTACTGAAAAAAGCCTGGTTTCTGATGAAAAATTAAAAAAAAAATCTGACAAGTCAAAAGATAAAACGTTAAACAAATCCAGTAAGACAGATAATTAATATTAATCTTATTTAATTTTACTCTCTTTTTTTATTTTATATTATTTTTTCTTAATATTGTTTAAGTTTACAAATTATAATTTTTTCTATGATTAGATATGCTTCAACATAATATTTAGCGGTTATTGATGAAGTTAAATGCAAGTTTTTTGAAAAAACCTATTGAGGTTGCTAAATAGGAAGCATACTTTAAAAATTTAGAAGATAAAATATTAAGAAGATTGGAAAAAAAGAGAAAAGAAACAATCCTTTTTTTCTTTACAAATTTATTTTCTTTTTCCAAAAATTCAATTTTTTCTCTAATCCTTTTTGTTCTTCATTATTTAATGTGCTTAATTGAGTAGTAAGAGGAGGAATACTATTTTTTATGCCAATTAAAACTCCTGAAAATCCCTTAATCTTCAAGATAGCATCATGTAATTCTCTTATCAGTTTGGAAATTTCTACACCTGTTTTTTTCTCGAGTTGGTGTTTTATAAATTCAAAATAGTTTGCTAAATCATTGAGTGTAGTTATTTCAGCACTTTCAAACTCAGCAGAAGTGATGATTTCTTTTTGTTGGATTATTTTTTTTTCAGGAATTTGAGTTTGTACTGAAGCAGATTGGGCGGTCTTCATTGGTTCTTGTTTTTGAGGTTCTATATTTATATGAGTTTCTATTTTATCTCTTGTTTCAATTTGTCCTTTTATCTCTATCTTTTTAGATTGGAAGGATGGTTGAGTCGATTGGGGGCTTACACGTATTTGTTCTGAAGGTTTAATACC
>JAHLWE010000106.1 GCA_019058135.1 Promethearchaeota archaeon
GTCCAATACAGTACTCATTTATCTTTAGAAATGAGTGCAGTCTAGATGTTAAAATAGCGCAAATTTAAAAGATAATAAAGTATTAAAATAATACAATCAAAATCTCTATTAAACTTTATAAAAAAATACAAAACTTAAGTATTTAAGTTAAATTGTATTATGTAATGTCTAAAAGTTAATTATTACTATATATTCTTTCTTTTAACTTACGTTTTTATCCTCAATTAGATACAAAAAATTTATTATACTAAAATTGATTTGGAATGATCCGATTAAATCAAAAAATTTTCAAGAAAATTCATATCGATTTGATATCGGAATTTCTCGATGGGCAAAACATTTCTGAATATTATCTTATTTTAACTAAATAATCATCAAATTGAAACTAAATAATATTTTTACAATTACCAATCGAATAAAATTAATCTCTATAAAGCAATCTTTATAACATTTTAAATTATAAATAATTTTATGAAAAATAATTTAGAATTTGATTCTCTAGACAAAACTTCAAAAAAGAAGAACAAGTTAAAAATTCGTAAATCTTGGATTATTGCTTTATGTCTTTTAGCTTTCGGTACAACTCTTTATTCAGAAATCGAAGGGCAATGGTTTTCTTCTTTTGCACGTGTTATTGCAAATGTGAGTTATTTCGGTGTTTCTATTATGGTTGCATTAGCTGGAATATTTGGTACAATTTTTTATTTAGCATGGGGAGCAATTTCTGATAATTTACGCACAAATCTTGGACGGCGGATTCCTATAATCTTGATTGGTATGGTATCAACGGCAGGGCTAATGATATTCTATATTTCAACAACCTATTTTTTATTATTATTAGTTATTGGAGGATTTTTTTTAGCAATTACTTCGAATATGTTCCATGTTACAAATAAATCTTTAATTGGGGATTTAATTCTAAAAGAAAAAAGAGGTAGAATTAATTCTATATTGTTCATAGCTACAAATATGGGTTCCATGACAGTTTGGATACCTGCAATAATCCTTTTACCTGAAGGGACGGAAACTTATACTAAAGAAATCCATTCCATCTTTATTGGAGGAGGAGCTTTATTATTGGTAATTGTAGGGATTCTTGTAACTCTATTAGTGAAAGAACCTAAGGTAAATACACCTCCAAGAAACTGGCTTCATGATCTTAGGAAATTACTAAATCGTAAAGAAATGATGCAACATAAGGATTTTTTACGCTTATTTATTGCAATGTTATTTCTAATAATGAGTCAAAATGCTTTTACTCCATTCTTATTGATATTACTCCAAGAAATTTCGCTAAGTCTTACAGAAATTTTAATATTTTTGCCAATTATTGGAACTGCTATAGGATTAGGGATATTTCTTTTAGGAAAATACGTTGATACAATAGGGAGAAAAAAAGTTGCCTTAATTAGTCTGATAATTTCTCCAATTGGTTGTTTTATTATAACATTTTTGGGATCCAATTACCAATTATTATTATTAGGCTTTGGGATAATGATGCCTTTTAATATTGGATTATGGTTAGCAACAGATGCATGGACATTAGATTTACTTCCTGAAGAATCACGAGGAAGATTTTTGGGAATAATAAACATAGGAGGTGCGATTGCAAAAGCACCAGGTGTCCTTATTGCAGGTTATTTAGCAGATACTTTTGGTATTTTATGGGTATTTTTTATAACGGGGGTTATTTTATGGATTGGTATTCCATTTTTCTTAAGGGTGCCAGAAACAATCAAATTAAAAAATGATAAAATTGAGTAAAAGTAAGTATAAAATTGTTTACATTGGAGCAGGGTCGTATCGTTTTGCAATTCCATGCACAATGAACATACTAGATTTCGCTAATGATTTTAATCCTATTGAGTTATGGTTAGTAGATATTGATGATTATTCACTATCATTGATGAGAGAAGTAGTTTGGCGTATGGTTCAACTCCATAAAAAAGAGATAGAGATTCATTCTACAGTTGATAGAAGAATAGCACTTCCTGCTGCAGATTATGTTTTAATTTCTATATCTGTAGGGATCCAAAAATCTGAATGGATTGATATTCATATTCCATTGAAGTTTGGAATACCCCAAAACACAGGAGATACAGTTGGCCCAGGAGGGATATTTCGAGGTATTAGAACAATACCTGTGATCGTTGAAATTTTAAAAGATATTGAAGAATTATGTCCTAATGCATTAGTATTAAATTATACTAACCCACAAGGCACTACAATGCTCAGTACTTATCAAACAGCACCGAATGTTCAATCAGTAGGCTTATGTCATGAGTTATTTTATTTAGAGTCAAAAAAATTTGGAAAAGTTTTGAAGTATTGTAAAATAAATACCTCAACTAAAAAGAAATTTCAAATTCTATATGGTGGTCTAAATCATTTTTCTTGGATAACTAAATTTGAATATGGTGGAGAAGATCTATATCCAATATTGCGAGAAACGGCAAACTACATGTATAAATCAGGAAAGTTTGGTAGACCATTTAATTTTTATCTTCTAAAACAGACGGGATATCTAACATATGTAGAGGATAGGCATGTGGCTGAATTTTTACCACAATATTATAATTATTTTAATCATTGGGATAAACCTTTTAATATTACTGATTTAAGAAGCGTGTATAGAGTTCAATTAGAAAGAAAATTAATGTACTCATTAATCAAAGCTCTAAGAACAAAAAGATTTAGTTGGATTATTAAATTATTTTTACGACCAACTGAAGGCATAGAAAAAGCACTATTAATGGCTAAAGATAAAGAGAGGAACATTTCAAGACATCATGTATGTAATGTATTGAATAATGGTACAATCCCATCTTTACCAAATAATTGTGTAATTGAAATACCTTGTTATTTCAAAAATAAGGAGATTTATAAAGTAAAGATAGGCAATCTAGCTAGTCCAATTAGGGAATGGGTTAGTCTTCAGGCGAGGAATCAGCAATTAGTGGTAGATGCTGCATTATCTGGTAATCCTGATGATTTAATTAAAGCATTACTAGTTGACCCTATGTGTGATTTTATAGAAGATGAAGAAAAAATAGAAGCTTTAATGATGAACATGTTATATTATCAGAAAGCCTGGTTGCCCAATTTTTCTGAATCAATCCCAGATTACAGCGATTTAAAAAAGATCAAATACTATATTGAAAAAGGTGAATTATGTAAAAGAAACATTGCAAGAAAAGAAAAATATCACCCAGATAAGAGTCTTAAAGTTAAATCGTGGCCTTATATCAATTAATAATTTCTATGACCATCTAACAGGGAAATCAATTCATTATAAAATAAAACTTACAAAAAATCCACATGAATGTGAGGATTTCCCTCTAATTAGAAGATTTCTAGCTGCAATTCGAGGAGAGGAAAAACCATTAACAACTGCCCGGGAGTCTCTTCAAAGTCATCTAATGTCTTTTGCAGCAGATCGATCCCTCAAAAAAGAGAAGATTATACATATAAAGAATTAAATTTGTTATTATGTCTCCATTCAAAATATCTTCTAAAGTAAAAAAAAAAATAGGAAAAATTAATCGAAAAGACGACAACTTGAATTATTCTTTGCAACCTTTTGTTACAAAATGGTTAAGAGATCACCCCCCCAAATTGAGCTATAAATTAAAGCCACCAGAAATGAGTTTTGAAACATGGAAACAACAAGTTAAAAAATTAATCTTAAAAAAGATCCCAACTTTAGAACCCCTGCCTTTTAATAAACAAAAGTTTAAAATGGTTGGTGAAACAACATCAAATGGAATAAAATTTATCCAATTTTCTTTAATGACAATTCCAGGATTAAGAGTACCTGGAATAATGTGTATTCCTGAAAATATTGAACATAAAGTACCTGCTTGTATTTGCATACATGGACATGGACAAAATATATATAATACTGTTGGAATGAAAAAATCTAAGAATAAAGAATATTTTGGATATGAATTAGCAAAGTTAGGATTAATAACTCTATCTTTTGATTGGATTGGAAGTGGGGTTCGAGAATCTTTTAAGAATAAATATTTATATTTCCTCCAAGATGAAGGGCAAAGATCTAATTGGCTTCGGTTCATAGGATTAGATATGTTAGGGCTCCGTATAACTGAAGTACAAACATTAATAAGTTTCTTAGAAAATCATGACGATGTGGATCCTAACCGATTAGGAATAATAGGGCATTCAGGAGGGGGGACTCTTTCTTTATTTGCTACAGTTTTTGATGATAGAATTAAAGTATGTGCTACTTCAGGATATTTAAGTACTTGGGATCATTCAATTCTTGCAATGTATCATTGTGG
This sequence comes from Promethearchaeota archaeon, assembly GCA_019058135.1. Lineage (GTDB taxonomy): Archaea > Asgardarchaeota > Lokiarchaeia > Sigyniarchaeales > SOKP01 > 6H3-1. The sequence continues at coordinate 4,302 of JAHLWE010000106.1, forward strand.
TTGTAATTATAGTGCAGATTTAAGAAAATATCTTGAATTATATGATGTGTATGCATCTCTAGCTCCCCTCCCTTTAGCGATTACGATAGGGGAAAAAGATAAGATCTTCCCCTACAAAGGGACTAAAATCTCTATCCCGATAATCACTGAAGCTTATCAGGAAACTAATCATCCCGAAAATTTGTTAATTCATGTACAAGAAGAAGGTCATAGATTTAGTGGAGAAAAGATATATCCATTTATATTAAGCTATATATAAATTTTTATTTTTTAGCAAATGGTAAACTTGTATTTATCTACAAATTTATATGAATCATAACTTCCTTTATAATTCCGAAGATGATTGAAAAGGAAAAATCAATGACCCTAAAAGCATTAGTATCGGTTTTGATGATGTTGAGTTTCTACTTTTAGAAATCGTTTTCATTTTAATTAAAAAATAAATTTTATGGATTTAGTGTTTGTTTATTGCTATTCCACTACTTAACTTAAATCATGAAATTTCCTATTGAATGGTAAATTCAGAGTCTGATTTTCACTAAAATTTCTTTGAAAAGACGAAGTCGCGTAATTATTTGGCACCCTAGAAGAATTAAGAGTTTTAAATCTAAAAGAATGATCACATTTATATTATTAAATGACAAAGTATTCTACTGTAATTTAAAAAAAAGGAGATAATAAAAATATGATTTTGCAATTTGACACAGCTTGGGCAATCCCTTGGTATACGAC
>JAHLWE010000107.1 GCA_019058135.1 Promethearchaeota archaeon
AGTATGAGCAATATGAACTCTTGGAGAACTATTTATGAGTAATCTTTCGGTTCTAATAACAAATTATTTTTTAAACATTGCTTGAACCATAGTACCCCGTGGGTCTTTCACATCGTAGACGCCATACCCTATAAAGTAATCAGCTTTTGGACCATTGGTTGTGAAGACCTTCTCTCCATTAAAAATGACTCCATCATCGGCTTTCTCGCAAATGGTTGTCATGTTGACCGCATCTGAGCCCCTTTCAGGTTCTGTTATCATAATACAGCCAACGCCTTTCCCTTCCATTAAGTCTGCCTGAACTTTAGAGATCTCGCTCGTCTCTCCGTGCTGATATGTAGGGTTCCCGCAGAGTATGCCGCTAGCTAAGCGTGCAAGGTCTAACTGTGGATCACAAATGCTTAAAATAGTACCCAATAAGACCTCATATTTCATCCCATAAGGAGTAAAATCTTTATATTTATTCATTCGTTGGATATATCCATGTTCTCCAAGTTTTGGAAATAATACATAAACATCTTTTTCTCTATCAATTTTAGGGGCTAACTCGAGACAAAAGTCTTCAAGTTCTTTGACAAAAGTTTGCTCTTCTTCGTTTAATAATGGGAAGATATTTTGATTCAAAATTTTATAAAAATTACCCAATTCCAATTTTTCCAAAATTTCATCCTTGATAATTTTTTCTTGTATTTTCATATTTAACTCAGTTTAAATATTCATTTTAAAGTCTAATATCCATTAAAAACGAAACATATTTTATTAATTTATAACATTGAGAGTATCAAAATTTTAAATATTATAACTAAAATCTACAATATAAGAAATAATTTATAACTAAGAAAGAAAATTATTATTTTAATAGAATTAAAAAAAGGAATAATTCTGAAGAAAAATGTCAACCTTTCCAGTTGTATTCATCATATCTTGCGGTTTATTGACGTTTTTCTTATTATTGACGTTTTTCTATTATCAACAAATACAAAAAATGCAGTTGACTGAAGAACTTGATAAAAAAGAAAAATCTTTAGACATTATACTTGAAAAATATGCCCTTAAAGAAAAGAAAAATGTTATGTTAGAAAAATTGGCTCAAATTTCTCAAATAATTACTGAAACTGAAAGTGAAATTGCCGAAAAAACCTCTCAAAGAACAAAACTTGCCGAAGAGTCTTTTAAAGAAAGAAAATCTGAGGTAGAAATTATTCAACAAGCAGATGTAAAATATCGAACTTTTTTCCAAGATTTATCTTCTGCAATGCCCATTTCTGAAGAAGAAAGACAAAAGGACTTAACAGATTTGAAAAGCGCAATAGAAATGTTGGAAAGTTTGGATGAAACGAAATATTTAAAGGATCAAAAGACAGTTGATGTTGCGAGAGGATTGTTTTTTGATAAAATGTCTCAAAAAATCAATTCTATAATAAGTGAATTAAATTTAAGAAAATATAAAATAATACCTAACGATAGATTGATATTTCATTCCTTAAAAAGTATTCCTCAATTAAAGAATGAAGATTTTGAATCAATTTTTAATATAATGAAAGAGACTGGATTTTTTAATGATTTTATTGAAGTCAATCCAGAGTTGAGTTTAATTGTTTTTAAAAGGGAAAAATTAAGTTTTAATCAATCTGAAAAGGTTCTTCTTGCATTTGCATATGCAGAAGATTATTTAACTCCTCAAAAATTAATGGAACTTACTGAATGGAATAAAAATTTTGCTATGAAGGCGATAAATTCATTAAAAGAAAAAGAACTTCTAACAATATATGATGATAACATCAAAATTGACGGCTTTGGAAATGTGGATGAGAGGAAAAAATGGAATGAATTCATAGAAAATCAAATTAAAAAAGAAAAAGAAGATTTTGAACGTAAGAGACGTCGTCAAAAAGAGAGAGAAGATGAATTTAAAGAAAAAATGCGTTTAAAGCAATTGGAAGTAAAAAAGATTGAAGATCAGAGGTTAAAAGATATGAAAGATTTAAAGATTGCTATGCAAAAGCTGGAGGAAATAGCTTATTTCGATACTAAACCGTCGTCCCAAGAAATCACTAGAGAACAAATTTCGGAAAAAATACTTGAATATTACGAGCAAAATCTAATCTTAAATGGAGGATTAATGCAATTTTCAAAAATTTATGAACATATAAAAGAAGATTATCCAAAGATAAATGTTAAAAAGATTTTAGATGTTCTCCATAAATTCCAAGAAATGCAAATGATTAAAGATTCTTTTATGTTAGGCAGAGGAAGAATATACCTGTTTCAAGAAATGGAATTGGATGATAAAGATAAAGAGTTTTTATTATTTACTATAAATAAAAAACCCATGACAAAAGAAGAATTTTTAAAAGGACTAAAATGGGATGAGGAGAATTTATTAAAAATTATGAAAAAACTTCAGGGATATAATATTTTAAGAATTGAAGAAAATAAAATAATAATTCCCGGAATTAAACAAAAAAATATAATAGATGAAGAATAGTCTAAGAGTATTTCTCTTTTATAATTTTCATAACAATATTAATTTCTTCTAAGTGTGTTTCTCTTTTCCCAAAAATATAAAACCTGACATCAGGACCTGTTCCCGAAGGTCTGAAATATAGAATAGAATCCTCACTTTTAAGTTGATAAGTATCAATCTTATTATTATTATCAGATAAACTTCTGATTTGATATTCTTTATTTTCGATTTTTAAGGATTTTCCGTCATTCTTCTCAAAATTTTTCATTATTTTGATTTTCTCCACATCAACAGCGGGAATTGTTCTGTTTATTCCCTTTATTGTCCAATCAATTGCATCAGAAATTCGATATCCTCTGGCTATTAATTCAGATAAAATTATTAATGCTGGAACGGGATATTTATCTGCAATTATGGGAAAAGGTGTTTCAAAATCATATTCTTCCGTGTTATCATTTTTGGAAACTTTTAATATGTTGAATGTATGACCCCCACTTTCCTCCCACGCTGCAACTATTAAGTTTTCATTAATAATTTCTTTATTCTTAACAATTTTTCTTATGGTTTCTTTGAGTGGGGTTGAATTATTAATTTTTACAAATTTATCATTATCTTCTACATATAATATTCCTGTATCAATTTTTGATTGATCTACTTCAACCCCAAATAAGAAATACAAAATAACACCTAAATGTTTATATCCTACACCTGTCAAAATATTTAGAATTGAAGTATGATCACCCCTATAATCGCTTGGAATAGTTCTTATGTTAATTATTTTGCAAGATAATTCCTTTGCAAGAATATTATGCATGGCAGTATAAAGCTCGTTTGGTATATAGAGATTATATCCATTATCTTCCTTTAAAAAGAATGCAAGTCGATCTCTATCAGCGTCTAATAATATCGCAATTTTTGAATCAACAGATTCCATCGTTTGAATTAACTTTTCTCTCCTTAATTCCTTAATTGGATTAGGTGGGTTGATAATTTCATCTATTAAGGTAATATCAGCTCCATATTCTTTATAAAGATTCACAATACCCCTTGCCTTACCTAAATATGGCCATATAACAATTTTCGCATTTTTTAATGCTTGAATTTCAATAATTTCAGAAAGTAAATCTTTAACATACTCATTATTTTTCTGTTCTGCACCAATTCTATTTTCTTTAAATTTCTTCTTAAATTTTATCTTATTTAAGGAAAGTGCTATACTAGAAATTTGTTTCATTAAATCTCCCGAAATAGGAATTGGATATTTCATATAGACTTTAAGTCCATTCCAATCTAATGGATTGTGCGATGCAGTAATCATTAAAGCCAGATTTATATCATCGTATAATGCAACTGATGCACTAGCATAAGGAGCAGACATTAATGAACTCTCATCATCATTCTTCTGAAAATAGGTCTCAAAACCATCATAAGCAAACAATTGAGCACAGAGTTTTACTAGATAATTACTGCTCGGTCGACTGTCAGAAACAATTAATATTTTCGGATTTTCTTCACTAAAATCTTCTTGATATTTGGTGCTGATCGCTTTAGC
>JAHLWE010000108.1 GCA_019058135.1 Promethearchaeota archaeon
ACAAAAGATATTTTCCCACAAAATTTTAACATTTTTAATTTTTTGACAAGATCAATTATAATTTTAAAGTAATAAATATATTTCAGTCTTTCGAGCCTTAAAAAATTTTAAATTTATTTAAAAGGAGGCTCGAAAAGTTGATCTATGAGGTCTTGGCATTTTTCATTTTATTTCTTAATAATTTTATTTTTATGTCAAATTTGGGGAAAAATTTATGAGATATATTGATATAATAGGTCATATATTTAAATATTTTTTGCCCCATTGAATTTCCTTGAGTGTTCAAAATTAAACGGTCTTTGAATTTTTTAGCATTTTTTGGGGTGAGGCTCGAACCCTTTAAAAAGGATTTATAAACAATGAATAAATTAATCGTTTATAATTAATTTTTTTATAAACATCACTTAACACTTGATTTTTTAAATAAATTATTTGATCTTCTTAAGAAGTATCTTAAAAAGTTTCTTTTATTTTATACCTTTATATTATGACTAATTTTATTTTGATAATTTCCTGTCATAATTTAATTAAAAAAATTAATCTTTTCCTATGAAAATAACATTAAAATCCTCAATTTTATCGTAAAGAACCTTGTCAGCTGTAATAAATGATATTTTAAGTTCATTAGAAGTTGCTATAAACAACGCATCATATACCGTTATATTTCTCTTTAAAGCCAACTTATATGCTTTCAATGCCATATCTTTACTTTGGATTATTTGACATACGGTTGTAATAAACTCAATACATTTTTCTAAGGATTTTTGCACGATTTCATTTGACTCATTGAAGAGTTTAATTTTCTTCCAAGCTACATTTGATACTTCTGGAATTGCTAAATCTAATGTGATACAAGTATTGCATTCTTCAATATATTTCTCTGCATTTTCCGATATTTTTTCATTGAAAAAAACTGCTGCAATAACATTAGAATCGAAAACTGCTTTATCTTGCATCTCTATCTTCTCTTATCATCTCTGCTATGTTTGAACTTTTCATTTTCGCCCTTAATTCCTTAGCTTCGAGTAAAAATCTTTTTTTAGACTCTTCTTTAACCTTCTGAGTTATTAATTTTCTAATTTCATCTTGCCAATCTATCTCTTTTAACCTTTCCATAGCTTTCTTTATTTCTTTTGGGATTCTCACACTATATACATTTGTTGACATAATAAGTATACAAAAATCAAAGTATATAAAATTTGTGGACAAATCCCTTTTTTAAATATTTTATAAAAATATGGGATTTTTGTTCAAATCTAAATATATCCATTAATTATAATACAGAAATCAAGAATCCGAACCCGATAAGCCAATAATTCTTAATTGAATTAAAAAAAAGGAAAATAATTAATAATTTTAATCTGCAATTAAATCATATTTGTCAATTAATTCTAAAATGCCATAAACTGGCACACCATGATTATACATTGTATTTACTAGAAATAGATGAAACGAAATATAGGGATTGAATGTTATATACGGCTTGTTGACTTTGTAATTAATTAGAAATAGATTGAAACTCGCCTTTGCTATCCTCATCTTCGCCTCCATTTCATTCTCTTTGTAATTAACTAGAAATAGATTGAAACATTTTTGAAAGTGTTTCTTAATAACTCTTTCATTAACTTTGTAATTAACTAGAAATAGATTGAAACTCAAGGAAAATTGCAACCACTAACAAAGTGTGAGATGGCTTTCTAATTAACTATAAATAGATTGAAACTCAGGGAAATAGGCGTTGATTAGCGAGAAGAAGAAGCTTTTTTATTAACTAGAAATAGATTAAGACTCGTCATTACCACAGACAATCTCCACTTCTCTTGCCTCCATTCTAATTAACTAGAAATGGATTGAACAGATTAAAACTTCAGAGAAATTCAAAACTTTACATTTCTAATACTTAAATTTTTTAATTTTTCACTAAAAACATCTTAATTTAAAGTGTTGGGATTTCTTACTGAATCTATTTTCATTGGAATAAAAAAAGGGGGGATAAAGTGTTAGAGGTGCAAAAACTTAATCTTCTTCTCTTCTGTCTTAAGGAATTTTTGTAAAAACAAATATTATTTCTCAAATGTATCTGAAATCGGAGCTTCTCCATCACCTAAAATATGATACAATCCTATCCGTCTGGCACACTCAGAAAAACAATGATATACTTCAACTCGTTGATCATATGATATAGATGCTTCATAAAGTATTGGGTTCCATAAATGTAATTTATGATTTGGCTTATACCATAAGCCTTCATTTTTTAAAATTTGTTTAAAATCATCCTTGTTTATACAATGATTTGAATCTTTTTTATTTAGTATTGCAACTAAGGGGATGTTTTTTATTAAGGCGCCTTTAGAAATGTTAATTAATTCTTTTAAGGATTTAATGTTATCCTTTAAAAAATGAGATCTAGCATCTACGACAAATATAACACCATCGCTACCTTTAAAAACCTTTTTTCTTAACGGAGAAAATCGTTTCTGACCTGGAACTGAATATATTAAATAAAATACTTTTCTTTCCTTAGTAGATTGAAAAATATCTGTATCATAATTTAAAGTAGTACCATTTGACATCTGTATTTTTTTTAAATTAGTAATAGGTTTTATATCTTTTTTTTCCTCTTTTGTCATTCTATGAAGTATATCTACGAATTCAGTTTTCCCAGACCCTGTTATCCCCCAAAGCAGAATTTTTACATAAATTCTTCCATCAGCAGTAACT
>JAHLWE010000109.1 GCA_019058135.1 Promethearchaeota archaeon
GGACAATATTTCCATCTGAAACATTTACTCGAATAACTTTCATTTATAATTCTCTCTTAACGTATTTCTTGTTAATTATGATTATCTACTTAATAATTTGATGAAAAAACTTAAAAAAATTTTTAAGAAAAATATTGCTTTGCAATCTCTTCCGCTGGCTTAAATATTGATACATCTCCTGCAAAATTGTTTAACTCATATATGAATCTTTTCTCAAATTCCTCAGTAAATTTTTCGTGGGCTAATTCGGATGCTTGAGTTGTATATTCAACTAATAGAGCTGATAGAAAGGTTTCTTTATTAATAATCCGTAATTCTTTTCCCTCTAATAATATCGCTTTTACCTTACCAGGAGTTTTGGTAACCTCCTCAAACATGGAAGTTACGGCTGAAAATCCTCCAGATAATAGAAGTGTATCATCAAATGCAAGTTCTTTGCTAAAAACCTTTGAATATAAAGACACACCACCATGAGCATATACTACAAGTAAGTGGATTTTCTGCCGCTGTAATAACCAAGGGCTTTTACTGACTCGTAAAAATGCAATTCCAATAATGAGCATACCAATATTTTGAAAGATGTTTTGTAATAGTACCATTCCTGTAGAAAAAATAGGTGGAATTGATTCTGATTGTTCTCTAAAGATAATTGGAAATGAAGGCAAAATGACAGCGAAAAGTAATCCAGCAAAAAGCCATTTGATAAGTTTCTTTTGTTTATAAGACTGCGCCGATTTCCTACTTCGATCTAACATAAATATCAACCAAATACCTGCAACTGTGTTAAAAATTATCTGCATAATTATAATAGAAATTGGAAAAGATACAATTGTTCTGTTTTCTAAAGGATATGACACCAGCCCAGGATTAATCAACATCCCTCCAATTGTTAAGAATGCAAGAATTGTTAATAGCATTTGTCGCTTGGAAAAATAAATATCCGTCTCAAACATTTCTAAGATAAAAATTAAGATATAAGAAATTAACATTTCAAATACTTGAAATAAAACAAAATTTAATTCGGCTGTTTCCTCGAATTCTTTAAGGAAATGACCCACTTGAAAAAAATGTTTAATAAGATAAGTAATAAAGAGAAGTGTTAAATAACTGAACATTCTCTGCCGAGTCTTTATAAAATTTCGTAAGAAAATTATAAACAATACTATTGATGGCGTAATTAGTATTATTGGGGGAAAAAGTAAAAGATCTAAAAACAAAGTTTCTTGAAAAATCACACTTATCCTTCATTTTTTATTTTTTATATCTTTAAGTTTTTAATTTTTAATAAAATTAACTTATGCAATTTTTCAACAAGAAAACCTTATATTCTCACTCGAATACTTTCTATTTCTTTATTTTTTGCCTTTATACTTTTCATAATGCATAATTTTCTCAAGATTTTTCCTTGGAGTTGGTTCATACTCTTTTTTCGCATATCCCAATGGAGTAATACCTATAACTCTAAATTTATTTGGAATTTCTAAAATCTCTTTAATCTTCTTTTCATCAAAAAATCCAATCCAACAGGTGGCTAAACCCTCAGCTGCAGCTGTTAATATTAAATGATCAAAACAAATACCAAAATCAACCATAAAATATTGCAACCCACTCTTAGCATTTTTTCCAGAACCTCTCTCAGAAATTATACCCACAATAAAAATAGGTGCTGAACTAAATTTATTTCCCTGACCGATTGCTTGCCAAATTTGATTTACCATACCAGGTTCTCTAATAATAATATATTGTACTCCCTGCATATTTGCCCAAGTAGGAGCTAATTTGGCAATATCGATTATTTTTTCAACAACCTTCAAAGGAGGAATCTTTTCGGAAAAGAACCTAACACTTCTTCTCTTTTTAATCACTTCATAAAAATCCATTATTTTTTTCCACTCTCTATCTTAAATTTTATCACAATTTATTTTAATACTATTTTAATTAAGACGTTTACAACTAGTTATTATGAATATTGAATTATATTTTAATCATTATTGAATTATTTATATAAACTTCCTTGTTAAATTATATACTCTAATTTATCTCATCTTTTCTGCTTTCAAAATTGATAATTATAATTGAATCCTTTAAAAATTCTTAAAAAAAAAGTCGGTTTATTATGCATTTTTCAACAAAAAGTGATCATTTTCATAAATTAGATGTTTTTCTCTGATTCCAACGAAAATATTTTCGATTAAAGTAAAAAAATGCTTGAAATCTAAAATTTATGAAGTTTGGGCATATATTATTACATTTTTTTATCTTTTAATTTTTTTATATAAGTAATTTTATTATTTACATAACGAAATGTTTAAATAGTATTTATAAGAATATAACAATATTCAATATAAATAGAAAAAAGAATTTAAACAAACAAAATACGGGTAAAATATTCGGAAATAAAAGCTGGGAAGTTTGTGGGAAGTGGGAAAAAAAGTCCTTTTTGTCCCATTGCTACAAAATCGTTAAAAAAACATAGATATAATTATGAATATTGATGTTTATTTTACAGAATAAGTTAAAAAATTTACTATTTTCAAAAGATATTTTCCTGAAAATAATTGAAACAAATAAAAGGTACCCCCATCCATGAGTGAAAATTATAAAGAGAGATTAAAAACTAGAGAACCGATTGAAGATAATACTGAAATAGAAGCTTGTTGCGATAGCCCCAATATCGAAGTTAGAGATGGAGATAAAGTATGCCTAAACTGCGGATTAACCTTCGGTAGAAACCTCGTAGGCAGTGAAAGAAGAGCTTATACTATTGAAGAAGTTCAAAAGCGTAGGCGCACGGAGCCGCGTTGGCGAGACTTCGGTCCCCGTACGATGCTTCCGAACACCAAGACGGACTCCAAGGGCCGTGTGATTGGGTCAAAGGAGCAAGCCTTATTTTCGCGATTATCAAAGATTCAAAATTCATTAATTTCATCTATAGAGCGGAATTTTTGGGAGGCTAAGCCTAAACTCAAAATGCTCGCATCTAAGATGAATATTCCGGAATATATCGTTGAAACAGCGTGGAAGATATATTCCGTGGTGGCTAAAAAGAAATTAACTATGGGTCGTTCAATTAACGGGTTCATAGCGGCTTCGCTTTATGCGGCGATTCGCGTTCATGATTTCCCGAGACTTTTAGACGAGATTTGTCAGAATAATCTTGTTCCGAGGAGAACGGTCCATAGGAGTTTAGGAATGATAGTAAGGGAGGTTTTGCCGGAATTAAAATTGAAGTATCAGCCGATTACAGCGGAGAGTTTAATTTTTCGTTTTGGAAATGAGTTAAATCTTGACATGGCGACGCAAAAGCAGGCTGTTCAGATGCTCAGGAAAGCTTCCGAGAA
>JAHLWE010000110.1 GCA_019058135.1 Promethearchaeota archaeon
ACAAATAACACAAACCAGATAAATCCCACCTCTTTTTCATCTGTATTTGTTCAGTAAGCCTCATTAGTATAAAAAATAATATTTTTTCGCCTTTATAAATAAAAAGAGAGCATAGATTTATCTTAAAATATATTTAAAAAAGATTTATTGAATAACAAGGGAAATTAAAAAATACCAGTTAGAATAAAGCAAATACTAAACAAATTATTAAATAGAAGTTAAATTAAATTAAAATCAATAAATATTCAAAATGAAAATATAAAAATTGAGAAGTAGCGTGATTTAGGAAATGTTAGAAGGAGATAAATGTAAAAGTTGTGATACGCAGAGCTGTTTAATGAAGTGTCAATATGTTGATATAAGTAAGGAAGATGCTAAAGTTGAGATCATGAAAATGGTTAATGGAGAGAATTCACGGATTTTAAGTGAATGTGTAACATGTTTTGCCTGCCAAGAATATTGTGAATTAAATGCGAGACCATTTGATAGAATTGTGGAATTGCAAGAAAAATATAATTCATTAAACATTCCTCCCGTTATGATTGAAAGGGCAGTAAATCAATATGCTCCTCACTCTGAATTAAGAATGAAAGAAATCGACCCAGAGAAGCCAGTTTTAGACAAATGTACATTTAGGAATATGAGTAAAAACGAGATGCAAGGGCAAATGTTCGATAATCTTCAATATTTAAGTGGTACTGACTTTTTCTGTAATTTAATGTTCCATCATATGGCAAGAGATTCCGTAGTTAAAGAGAGAGCTCCTCTTATTATTAATAATATAAAAAGGCACGGAGTAAAAGAATTGATTTGTTGGCACGATGAATGCTATGGGTTTTTCGCATCGTATTGTCCAAGAAATGGTATTGAAGTACCATTTAAAGTAGTTCATCTTTTTGAATATCTCTATAATTATCTAAAGGAGCATGAGTCAGAAATAAATAAATTAAATATGAAAATTGCTTACCTGCGTAATTGTTCAAATAGATTCATACCTGAAACCGATCAATGGGTTGATAATATATGCAAACTAATTGGCGTTGAGAGGGTTGCAAGAAAATACGACAGAAAAAACGCTTTATGTTGTGGGGGCTGCATGGAGGCGATACCAGACAAGAAAAAGTTACGTAGAGAAACTCAAAAGAAAAATGTCCAAGATATGGTAGATCATGAAGCAGAAGCTTGTATATTTAATTGCCCCATGTGTAAAAATATGATTGGCTCATTAGCTGAGAGAAAGGGCTTGAAATTATATCTATTAAGTGATTTATGTAGGCTTGCATTGGGAGAAACATTAGATTACATTAAATAAGAAATTTCAAAATTTTTATTCTCTTTTTCTTATTTTTTATATCATTCAAGAGATCTCATGCATGTTAAGTAAATATTATATAAATAAAATACTATATTTTTATGTAAATGGAAAATAATATTTCGAAAAAAATCAAAGTAATTCTTTCTAAAATTAAAAATATTAATAATCAATATTCTGATTTTTTTGATTCTTTGGATGAATTAGACATTCCTTCTAAGGATGCGTTGATTGAAGATATCTACAATAATATCCTTCTAAAAAATGATTTCTTTTCAGAGTTTACCCAAATCAGTAGTAAGACAATAATGAAACTTGAAAAAGAACAAATTTTTGAAAGAATCATTTCTCAAATTAATAATAATCCTAACCAAAAAGACATTTATATCCAACAATTTCTAGAATTGTTTGAAGATATATCCCCTCAAGATAAAAAAGTGATGATACAATCCTTTTTAAAATTAAATGAACAGGAACTTAGTGATCAAATGATTAGTTTGATGTCTATTTTAAAATTTAAAACATAACTTTTAATTAAAAAATAAAAAGAATTTTTATTAAAAGATATTAATTAATTGAAATTTTATTTCTATAGTGCCATAAGTTTCCCAAATATTGCCAATTTTTTCAATCCACGCAACTTTATTTTCCGTGTGATCCATTTTTTCAATAAAGTGCCTGTAGACAACCCCTCCTCAAAAACCTTAGCTAATAGATTAAAAGGGCCTTCAAATAAGCCATCATATTTTAAATTTTTCAAGGTTTCTTTGTCGTTTTTAACATCTTCAACATCTATAGTACCTTTATCAATTTTTATTAGAGCAGCACGTTTTTGATCTTTAGGATTAACTAATATCTTAACTTTAACTTCTGCAAATTCTTCTTTAAATTTTTCCATGGAATTCAAGGGCTCAACTAGCTTCCATACAATACCTGCAAATCCTTTCATTCTTTTAGGTTTTTCTTCTGACATTTAAAATCGTTAAAATATTTAATTAAAATATATATTCATTATTTTGAATTAAACTTTTTAATTTAAATAATCTTTTTATTTCAGATTGAAATAAAATTATGCTAAATAAATGAGGAAAAAGTAAATTAATAACAATATCCAACTTGGAGATTAATTTTTAGTATGATGGGTTCTCTGTTTTACCAAAGAATTCTTCATAGGCTTTTCTATCATCTTCAGAGATTTTTTTATGCATTTCAGATTTCTCCACGACAATTGGAGCCATTTCACTCTCTGAATGATGGATTTTTTTAATTATTTTATATTCTTCCTTGCTTTTAAATTTATATTCATAATCACAGGCTCTACAGTATAATATCTTTTTCCCTTTTATTGGAATCAAAATATTATTACACTTTTGACAAAATTGCACTTGTCTCCACCTAATGTCTTCTATTTTGAATTCTTTTTTTTATCCACAGTTAATATTTTAATAAATTTACTTAACTTACTTTTTATATAAATAATTGTTTTTAAATTTATCCTATACTAACCATAAAATTTATAACCTAAAAAATTTCTATAGCAAATCCGGTATATAAAATTTGCTATTTTTTATTATTAATGAACGA
>JAHLWE010000111.1 GCA_019058135.1 Promethearchaeota archaeon
GTAGAAGACATTAAGATACAACTTGTTCCCGCATATACGATTAAAAAGAGTACTCATCCAAAAAATAGAGGGTGGGCAGGTATAATAATTGAAGCAGAAGGAAAGAGAACTTATCACGCTGGAGATACAGAACGAATTCCGGAAATGAAGGACTTAAAAAATATTGATGTTGCGATGCTTCCATGCGGTGGAACATATACAATGGATTTTGACGAGTCAACTGATGCTGCATGTGATATTAACCCAAAAATCGCAATTCCCATGCATAATTGGGGTAAAGATTTAAACCAATTTAAGGAAATGTTGAAAAATAAAAACCCAGATATAATAGTTGAGATTTTAGAAGATAAAGATCTTCAACTATAGTCTTTTTTTTATTAATTTAAATTTGCTTGTTTGTTTTTAGATTTAATTTTTTAAATGCCAAGAAAAATGCAACAAGAGAAAAAATGGACATAATAATTCCCAACCAATAAGGTTCAAACGCCCATAATATAAAACCACCAAGCAAAGGTCCTATTATTTGAGCAAAACTATCCAAAGCAGAGGAATAACCATTTATTTTTCCTTGTTCTTTAGGAGTTACCGATTGAGTTATTTTACTACTGAGAGTACCCCTGGTACAAGAAGCTGCAAAGCTAACAAATAATAATAAAATTAAAGCTTGTTGCCAATATTGAGTAAATCCAATGAGAAAAAATATAACAGTAAATATACCTAACCCAAGTTTTAACATTTTGTTAAGACCTAATTTATATAGAGTAGGCTTAAAAAGAGTAAATCTTATAATTGCTCTAAATATTCCTGAGAGCATCAATAACATTCCGATCTGAAATCCATCTAGACCAAGAACACTAGCTGCAAATAATGAAAAGGTAGATACATATATAATGAAAGAAACCGTATGGAACCCCCATTGAGTTAATAAGAACATTGCATTTTTATTTTTTCTAATTTTAATTTTTATTTTCTCTTTGTCTTTTTTCACTCGATTATGTTTTGGCCAAGTTTCTTTTAATAAAAAGATAGTTATAATAATTGTGAATAGCGATAATCCCGCAGCAACTATTCCAGGTGCCATGATACCCCATATTGATAAAACTCCTCCTAGACCAGGACCAATAAGTGAAGATAAAACATGGCATACCCCAACATTCGTCATTTGAATGGGTCTATCTTTCGGAGGTACGCTATCGCTAATAATAGCTTTAGCAATAGGATAATTCCCTCCGAAAATTCCATCAACAATACGTGAAAGAAAAAGCATTTCTAAAGACGTTGAAAAAGCAAGCATTAAAAATCCAACCATTGTTCCAATCTGAGATATTAATAATAATGGTCTTCGACCAAATTTATCACTTAATTTTCCCAAAATGATTGCAAAAAAAAATGAAAACATCGCATTTGTTGCCAAGAGGAGACCAATAATAAATTCATTAGTTTCAAATACTTCTACGAAAATTGGTAAAAATGGAATTAATATCGAAAATCCTAGAATATCGATAAAAATTGCCATCCATAAAGGGATTAAATTTGGATATTTAATTTTTTCTGACTTTTCAAAAGACCCTTGAAACCCATTAGAGCTATTATTTTTTTCTTTTTGCAATAGGTTTTACAATAATCCAAAATTTTTAAAAATAATTATTAGATTATATAACCTAGAATTCCTTAAAAAATTAGAATTATGAAATCTATATTCAAAAAAAAAGTGTAGACCAGGATTTCAAGTTAAAGTGGAGATTTTAGAGGATAAAAATTTAATAGACTAAATTAAAATTTCTTCCATTTATTTCTTATAAAAAATGAATAGATCTTATTTTGAATTATAATATTCTGAATCCAAATTTGGAAATAATTGTTTTTTCCTTCCGATTTTTTTTGAATATATAATCCCCAAATCGAATAGTTTTTTCAAGTGGTAGTGTATTGTTTTATGATCAACTCGCAATTTTTTTGTAATCAAATTATTATATATTCCAGGATTTCTTTCAATCATTTCTAGAACCTCTAGTGTAAATTTACTCTTTTGGAGTTTTAAATCAATGTTGCTAATAGGATTTTTATTATAATATGGAAAATATACAATATAGTTTCCAATTCTTTTTTTTCCAATAATTTTATAAGTTTCTAAGATATCTAAATGCCAAACCAAATTTCCTGCAGCAATTCCAGTTTGTCGTAGTAATTCATTAAAATGAACCCCTGGGTCAGATAAGATTAGATCTATTATTTTATTTCGATTTTCATTTTCTAAGACTTCTTCTATGGTTAATCGATGAGCTCCTTTATCTATATTAGTTAATCTATTTTTTATGTAATTGATATAATCTGTTTTTGTGATAGCTAAACCTAATGTAGCTATAACTACAATGATAACGATAATTAAGATCCATGGCCAAATATCTGAAGAAACGGAAACTTCATAAAGTGTAAAATAATATTCAGTATTTCCTTCAAGATTTAGAATAGTTGTTTCTAAATAACTCTCAGAAGATGATTCAATAATTAATTCTTCTGTTGGAATAATCTGCCAAGATTCATTACTTAACTCAAAAACTGCGATAAAATATGTCTTATTTGGATTTAATCCAAAATTTGAGGTCTTATTAAATTGAATAGTTAAATTTTGGATTGAATCATTTGAAATGAATTGATATATACAATTAAACCGATATTCAAACCGATTATTTTTATATTTAGGATTACCTGGTTGTTTAGATAATCTAAAATTCATCATATTAGTCTTTATATTTATTTGAAACGATATTGATTGATTATTTTTTATCTTTATATAGATCTCCCGATTTTGAATTTTATTATCATATTGGATATCGAAATCTATACTGACATTTGTATTAATTCCAAATTGAATCCCATTTGAAAAATAATATGTAATTGATTCATTAGGATTGAGAAAATCATGAGTTGAGAAACCTGTAATGTTTTTCTTTTTAGCTAAAGTTGGAAGTATTGATAGATTGATTTGAATTAAAATGAAAAATATAATTAAAAAAGTGATTTCTATAAGTTTCTCCCGTGATTTACCATTTTGGGGATGTTTTCCAACCATATTAGTCCAATTTGTTTTTAATCAATATTTTTTTAAGAGTTCATAAAAAATTCAGAATAAATTAAAAAAAATATATTTAATATAGATTTTCTTAGTTTTACTTTCTTTTCTTTTTCCATATGATTAACCCTGTTATAGCTAAAACCGCTACAATTCCTAATCCGATAATCCATGCAATTGTGAAATCTTGTTCAAGATTTATTATGGTCCATGTTGAAAAATGATTTGTTTCAGTCACTAAAAACCCCTCTTCAAGAACAGTCTCCACCGGAATCCATGTTTGTGAATCCTCATCATAATAAGCCCAAGTGCCATGTTTATATTCATTTTCAGCTTGCAATTTTAATTTCGCTTGAATGTTTCCATTAACTTGTAAAGCTACAACAAACCCTGCTTGATAGCGAAATCTATTCCGATTTCTGTTTTGATGTATTTCTCCCTTTAAGAGTCCAAGTTCGGCTTGTTCCTCAGTACATGTCATATTCATTTTAAGATCTTTAGTTGAATTAATTTCAATCTCAAATATCTTATTCCCAATATTTAAGGCATCACACGATATATCTAAATCGAGATTAGCCGAACAATTGATTCTTAATTGTGTTCTCTGTCGAAAGCGATAATTAACTCTGTTATGAGCCATTAAATGGATCTGTGTTGAGTCTCCATTGACATCAACTGTATTCTGGTTATCTGCTATCACATTTTGGGTACTATCGATGGAAAAAATTATTAAAAACAATAATACACCAAATAAAATCATTTTATTTTTTTTCATACTTTTAAACCTACTAATATGTTTCTAATAGAAAAGTTTGAATTTTGATTATAAAGGATTGAGGAATAAATTTCCCCATTTAAAAAACTGTAGGTTTAAGGATTTTTTTTTAATTGAAAAAAATAAAAATATCAAATAAATATTAAAAATATACGAACTATTATGTAATTAAAGCGATTACCAATAAATGAACAATAAAAAGACAATAAAAAGAATTTTAATTTTTGGAATCATAATTGTTGGATCAATTTTTTTTGGATTTTTAGGATTTTTATATCCTCCAATTCCCACTAAATGGAATGAAGACCCTTATTGTATTGATATTTACGACTTATATAAATTCGCTAATGTTGTAGAAAACGAGAAAATTGTAATAAATCAAGGAATAAACGATTATAATTATAATGAATCATCGGATATTCTTTCAATATTCATAAACGATACTTTTCACAATATTCAAATTACTATTCAATTTAATAATTGGTCGAAACATGAAAAATCTAATATTATCGATATACAAATTGGAAATTCTTATTGTATTAAAGGCACTTCACTTCTTATTTCTGAAGGTATCGTATTAGGCATAGATATCGTAGAAATACACGGCTATCGTACGAATATCCTTTCATTAATGGGACTATCAATAATAATTCCCTTAATTTTTTATTATTTCAAAATAGACTTTAAAAAATTAAAATTAATTCATAAAAGGAAAAAGGAATCGAATAGAGGTTCTTAGCTTGCCAGATTGGATCGCTCACTTAATGTTTGGAACAATATTATCATTCTTATTAGGAATTAAAGGTGAAAAACGGATAATTTTTCTAATTAGTAATTTAATGCCGGATTTTTTAAGATTTCCTATTTTTATAACAGAATTTCTAAATCAAGATTTACTTTCGGAATTTATTAGTTACCCGATAAATGAATCCTCTCATTCTATTATAGGGGTTCTTGCTCTTGCGAGCTTCATTTCAATTTTTTTTGAGGAATCTCTCGAACCTTTAGAATCTGGGTTAATAAAACATCAACTTAATTCAAATAAAAGTGGCTTTAAATTTAAACTACATAAATTTCAATCCATCTGGCAGACAAAAATAGAGAGTCCTTTTTTCCTGCTTTTTTTAGGAGGCCTATTCCATCTATTTCTTGACTCCTTCATGTGGCCGTGGGCAGGAGGAATAAACTGGCTTTATCCTCTTGATTTTGCAATATTTCGGTGGAGTTTCAAATTATGGTGGCCATCAAGTTTTGATGCGATAATTCTTTTATTTCCAATTTTTTTAATTTCCCTGATTTTAAAGACACTTTTTCATTTCTATAAAGTAAAAAAAAATTCCAAATTTTAATTAAAAAGAAAATTAATTTCAAATATTTAAAGAAATAAAGGAGAATTTAATTATCTTACATTTTCTGTTATTTCTATATTTAGTTTATCTAGAATCTCTATTAAATCTATTACTTCAAAACCCATATTGAACTTATCATTTGCATCATATAAATTCGTTCTGCAAAATGGACAAGTCGAAGACACAACTGTAGCTCCCGTTTCTTTAGCTTCTTCTAATCTTTCCTTCGAAATTTCTACAGACCAGTCGGGAAATCCAATTTTAACGCCTCCTCCTGCTCCGCAACAATATGCGTTTTCTCTGTTTCTCTTCATTTCAACAAAATTAATACCCGGAATCTTCTTATAAACTTCTCTAGGAATCTCATATATACCAGAGTGCCTACCTAAATGGCAAGGATCATGATAAGTTACAGTTTTATCATAATTTGATTTGAATTTTAATTTCCCTTCATCTAAAAGTTGTTTAACTAATTCGACTGTATGATATAGTTTAAAATCGTATTCGACTCCAAATTTCTCAAAATCATTCTTTAATGTTCGATAACACCCAGCACAAGAAGTAATCACTTTAGTAGCTCCTGCTTCTTTAATTTTTTCAACATTGTAATTCATAAAATCCTTTACGGGACTAATTTGCCCGGTTCTTATAATTGGGCTGCAACAACAATGTTCATCGATTAAGGTAAAATCAATTTTTGCTTTTTTAAGAAATCTTAGAGTAGAATCTCTTAAATTTTTTTGACGATAATTTGATGTGCACCCAATAAAATAGACCCATTCTGCTTTATCCGGTAAATTATATTCCTTTTTTAACTCTTCATTATCTGAATTTGGTTCGGCGTAAGGATTAAACATTTTTGGGTTCGTAGTGCGTTCCAATAAATTTTTCTGCTTTTCAGGACAAAAACCGTTTTTAACCGCTTCGGCTCGGGTTGCTTCGATAATATCCACCCAAAATTCATTAAATTTTACAAACCTGCAATTTTCCACACAATTTCCACACGTACTACATGCATATAGAATATTAGCTAAATTATCACTCCATTGAAGTTCATTATTCATTAGACCAAAAATAAGCCACATCCGACCACCTGCGCTGTATGTCTCAAATCGATGCTTATTATAACTGGGACAATTAAATTCGGAATAAGAATGGGTAAATTTACAATATCCACACCTAAAACATCTATGTATTATATGTTTAACATCATCTAAAGCCATTTTAATTCTCCTCCTCACTCCAATTTCCTGGATTCATAATACCATTTGGATCTAACATCTGGCGAATATTAAAAAATAATTTCTTATAATTGGGATCCATTTTTTTAAGAACGAGTTTTTGTGCTCCCAACTCTCCTTTCCAAGGAATTCCGCCAAGTTCTAATACTAAATGATTAGTTTCTTCAAGTGCATTTCTTGTATTCTGCATATCGTCTGGATCAGCTCTATTGAAAGAATAAGAAAAGAACATTACGATATTATGAGTCTGTCCAATAAGTCTAGAACCTAATGTAGGAGGTATCCCATATTTTCTTGAAATTTCAGCCCCTCTACGATATGCTTCAGGAATTTTTTCTAATGGCATGTTAGCACCAACATATTCGAAGCCACCTCCTTTTCGAAAATCTGCAGGTCCTGATGCAAATATTGGCTTTTCTATATAAAGATCTATCATTTTTTGAGTTGCCTTCATATATCTCGCTCCATTTTTACGATATGTTTTTTTAAGTATCTTTAATTTAGCATCTATATCTTCTTGACTATCTCCCGTAATATAGACCATAAAAAAGATATATCCTTTCAGCCACTCGGGCTTGTCTTGTTTACCAAGGATTACATCTTCAATGAACTCCTTAGTTGTAATTTCCAGTAGAAGTTTTGGAATATTTTCTTCATCTTTCATCAATCCAAAAACGATTTCCCTAAATTTTGGTTTTGGAAATATTTGGACAGAAAGTTTTGTTACGATTCCCATAGTTCCAAATGAACTTAGAAATAATCCTACTAAATCAGGGATGGGTCCTCTTGCAAACCAATAATCGGAAACTGCACAAGACCCAAGTCTAGCCACTTCACCACTTGCCAAAACAACTTCCAATCCATTAACCATTGCACCGTGGTCTCCATATTTCTGTGATAAATAGCCTGACCCATGAATTAATACATTGCCAGCAATAGTTGCAGAAGGAGGGGCATCAGGGATTGCAGGTTGCAGATCGGGATGATGCTCATTTAAATATGCAAGCAATTGTCCTGTAGAAACTCCAGGTTCAATGAGAGCATACCGGCTTAATTCATTTATTTCAATTATTTGATTCATTCTCTTCATATCTAATACAATACCACCCCTTACCGGAATGATTAATCCACTAAGCGTCAATCCACCGCCCATGGGAACCAAAGGTATTTTTTCCTCGTTAGCTAATTTTACAATTTTTTGAACTTCCTCGATTGTTTTAGGCATTACAACAAAATCAACGGGGCGAGGTAAAGAAGCTCCAGGATCTTGGGAATAAATATAGAGATCTTCGGGGCTATTGGTTGCAAATTCTTTACCTACAATGTTTTGCAAATCTTTTAATATTTGATTGGTATTCATTTATATCAACTCTATTATTAATAGAAGATTCTCTGTTTTAACTTAAATAAATATATTTTTTTAGATTTGACAAATAGTTTAAAATTGAGAAAATAAAAATAAATATAAAACCAATAAAAAATAGGCATCATAAGAGTTGGTGAAGAATATGATGATTGATTTATGGCTTTTATTTAAATGGGTTTTCTTGATTATTATGATTATTTTTTTAATATTTTTCGTATTTGTGATGATAATTTTAAGAATTATTCGTAGATATCATAAATTTCCAATTCCAGCTTTTGCGACCCGTTTAATTGATAATCCTTGGCGGAGATTCATACAAAAACCTAAAATTATTGCTGAGCGAATGCATCTTGAGCCTGGAATGATAGTCGTTGAGATTGGCCCGGGTAAGGGATCTTACACCAAAGCAGTAGCGGAAAAAGTTATGCCCAATGGAAAAGTATATGCCCTTGATATCCAAGAATCCGTAATAGAATCTTTAAAGAAGCGAATTGAAAAGGAATATATCTCCAACATTATCCCAATGATTGGAGATGCCTATAATTTCCCCTTTGATGATGAAAGCGTTGATAGGATTTTTGCTAATACATGTCTACCTGAGATTCCGGATCCCGTTAGAGTTTTACATGATTGCAAGCGAATTTTAAAAAATGATGGATTAATATCTCTCTGTGAACTACTTCCAGATCCCGATTATCCTCGAAGAAAAACGGAAATACGCTGGGCTAAAGAAACAGGATTAGAGTTAAAAGAAAAATTTGGCAATTTTTTTTCATACCAACTCAATTTTGGAAAGGAATAAATAATAAATACTCTAATTTAATATTTGATTATTCAGCTTTGTTTTCTATGGATTCACAAATTTTTATGAAACGTTTATAAATATAAATTGAATTATCATGGAAAAAATTGCGTAGGTAGGTAAATTATGTTATGGTTAAGTATATTATTGACAATTCTTATTATCTTCACCATTGTTTTTTTGATTTTCTTATATCGGAAAAAGAAATGTGCTGAAAGCGAAATAGGAATTTGCACTAAACTAAAATTTAAAGGAAAACATATTAGGCTAAAAAGATTTTTTGCTATTTTATTAATTATTCTTATTGGAGCCTGGATTTTTCTGGGATCGGGTTATATTGCTAACCATATTGCTTATATAAGGCCTGTTTCAGGCTATTGGGAATGGCAGGAGTCAAACGGTCAGAAGTATTTATATGTTGAAGCCGATAACTCTTATGATCTCGGATATCATACGGGAGTGGCAATGGCTTCAGATATTGTGAAAATGAAACTTGTATTAAACGGATTCGCACTTTTTATGGGTTCTAACATTTGGGAAATAGAACAAGTTAGTAGTCAATATATCAAATATATACCTGAATGTTATATACAAGAATTGCAGGGCATGGCAGATGGTGCCAGTTTTTCTTCAAGAACATGGATATCATTTACAGATACATTAGTTCAAGCAGTTTTTATTGAAGCGATGTATGGAGTAATTCTCCCCAGACAAGAATATTTGTCAAGACTTCATGAACTTGGTTGCACGGATTTTGGGGCTGTGAATAACAATGGTTCGATAACAATTGGTCAAACATGGGATTTTTCGATATTATTCTCATGGACTCATCAATTTGTATTACATAAACTTCCGGGTAAGCCATTAGTATTTACTTATCGAATGGGTGCGTGTCCAGCATTACCTCTTGGAAAAAATGAATATGGACTTACATTGGTTATGAATTTGGTAATGACTAATGCAATTGCCCCAATCATGACACCTACCTTTGTGCATATTAGAGAGGGATTGGAAAATAATGTAACAGCCGAGGATCTATGTAAAACGCTTTTACCCGATAATAAAAGCTCCTATAGCCACAACTTTTTAATGGCAGATAACGATACATTAATTGCAGTTCAATGCTTACCCGAAAATGCGACAAAAAAAGTTAATCCACCTATAATTGTTCAAAGCAATACTTATTCAGATTTGTATTGGCAACAATATCTTGTGCATCCAGAATATTCAAAACAACGCCAGCAATATGCAGAAATACAAATATCTTCCAATTATACAGATGGAGATTTAACAGAACAAGAATTACTTACGATAATGGGTGATAGTCCAATTATTTGCCGACCATATCAAGGCCTTACAGAAAGCTTTACAATTGCATTTATGACTAAAACGCATTTTGGTATTAACGGTAAATGATCCAATTGGTGTTATCCCAATATAATTAGATCAATATAACTCAAAGATATGGTTGAAAAATTTATATAAAAAAGAGATAATAGTCATCTCTTTATGTAAGGTTTCTCACTTTAAGGAATATCGATAATTTTTAGAAAATCAAAAATGTATTTAGTCAGAAATTTGGCAATTTCGTTTCCATACCAACTAAATTTTAGGAAAAAAGCAGAGATACTCCTCTTTTTGTTAGTCATCTAAAAACATACAATTGCTTAAAAGATCCCTAGCTAATTTAGAAGATTTTATGATCTTTTTTTCACTCTCTTTTACTCTTTGTTTCTTTTTCTTTATTTTTTTTAATTTTATTCGCGATTTAATGATCATCCATAATCCAAAAATAGAAATGCTAAAAATAAAGGTATTGAATAATAAAGCCAAATAAAATTGAATTTCAATGTTAAGAGAGAATATAAAAATAACTATAGGGGGGGCTACTAACGCAAGAGCTATCCCTGTTCGAGATTCAGCAAGATAAGTTCTTTCTTCTGCTAAATAATTTCTTTCCAATGCTAATAAAGTGCGCATTCTTGCCAAAAAATCTTTTTCTTTACTTTTTTCATTAATTTTATCTTTTTCTGTAATTTCAGTCATAATATTCACTTTTAAAATTAATTAAAATAATTATAAGGCACGCTCCTTTTTCGTGGATGAATTATCGCTTGTACTAATGTACCATCTTAATAATCTATCCCTCAAGTTTTCTTTAATTTCTCTTAAATTTGGCTTGTCTATGAGATTAATTAATTCTTGTGGGTCTAATTTCAAATCATATAATTCTTCTTTTCCTTCAATTCTTGCTATATATTTCCATTCTTTAGTTCTAATCATTGCAGATCTACTCACTGTGTTTGGGTCATCATAGGAGATCCTAATTTTATCGTAATAGATACCAAGAAGTGGTAAATCTGGTGATTTAATTTTCACTTCAAAACATTGGGGTTCTCTAGGTAAATAACCCCCTTCGGCAAACACTGAATCACGATGTTCATTAGTTTTACCCTTAATTAGAGGGATTAAAGACTTTCCAAAATGGGTGTATTCCGGCTTTAAATTTGCAATTTCTAACATAGTTGGAAATAAATCTATTGTTTCTACTAGGTTGCTAATTGAATTTTTATGAGATTTTATTCCAGGAATTTTTATAATTAAAGGAACTTTTATCAGGCAATCTTGGAAACCCGTGGGCCATTTTTCTGTTAAACCATAGTCAGCTGTATAGTCGCCATGATCTCCAAAGAAAAAAACTGCTGTGTGATTGTAATAATTTTTTTCCTTGAATTTCTCAATAATTGTCCCAAATTGGTCGTCCACCCTCGAAACCATCCCATAATAAGTGGCAATTATTTCTTTTTTATCTTCTTCTGATAAAAGGTTTAAGTTATAAGATTCATACATTTCTTTCATAAAATGTGGTTTATCATCCAACTTGGGTGGAATTGGGGCAGGAATTTTCTGTCTATCATACATTGAAAAATAAGGTTCCTCAACAGAATAGGGTGGATGTGGATAAGACAAAGCAAGGAATAAACAAAAAGGTTCCGGCGGATTAGAATCTAAAAACTCTGGCGCTTCTTGAATTATACTGTAATCTAAATCTTTAACAGGTTTTTCTCCTCTTTTTCCTGAATAAAATGATTTTTTAAATCGCTCTTCAACAGGAGGTGAATCTAAAAAAGCTTTTAGGTCAACTTTCGAAAAACCTCCAGTTCTTTTAGATATACTTGTTTTAAAAGCCTTTTTAGAAAACAAATCATTCCTTCCAATCATTCGAACATAATATCCAGAGTTTTTTAGGAATTTCAATAAATCTTCTTCCTGAGGTTGTAAAAGATAATATAGAGAACGATGTCCTGAACAATGGGGATAAAGTCCAGTAAAAGTAGAACATCTTGAGGGGGCGCAGACTGGATTTACAGCAAAACAGTTTGTAAATACTACGCTTTCTTTACCAATATTATCGAGATTTGGAGTTTTAATTATTGGATTTCCCATACATGAAAGTGAGTCTGCACGCATCTCATCTGGCATAAAAATTAAAATATTAGATTTTTTTTCAGATGACATTATTATCTCAAATATTTATAGATGCTAAGGCATTTATTTGTTATAGATGTATATAATATTTAAAATAATATAAGGATGCAACAACTAATCTTGGAAAAACTGGAAGATTTAAAACAAATTTTAAAAAAGATGGAAAACGTAGCAATAGCCTTTTCAGGAGGGGTTGATAGTACTTTTCTTGTTAAAGTAGCGAAGGAAGTTTTAAGAGATAAGGTTTTAGCAATAACAGCAACCTCATCAATCCACCCAGAGTTTGAAAAAAAAGATGCAAAAATATTTGCTGAACAAAATAATATTAGACACATTTTTTTAAAATCTGAAGAATTAAAAAATGAGAATTTTAGGGCAAATCCTCCAAATAGGTGTTATCTTTGTAAAAAAGAATTATTCTCTGCAATTAAAAATATTACCAATAAAGAGAATATTAAATATATATTAGACGCAACAAATTCTGATGATTTGAGCGAGTATAGGCCCGGTATTAAAGCTTTAGAAGAACTTGGGATAATAAGTCCTTTAAAAGATGTAAAATTAACGAAAGAAGAGATAAGAGCGTTATCAAAAGAAATGAATTTAAAATCGTGGAATAAACCAGCATTCGCTTGTTTAGTATCAAGGATTCCGTATGGTATTGAAATAACTGAAAAAAGATTAAAAATGATCGAAAGGGCTGAAGAATATATAATGAATTTAGGTATCAGCCAAATTCGTGTAAGATATCACGATAACATTGCGAGAATTGAAATAAATAAAAATGATATTCCATTATTGTTAAAACATTCAGATGAAATAAATGCCAAACTAAAAAAATTAGGATTCACTTATATAACACTAGATTTAGAGGGATATAGAACAGGGAGCTTAAATGAGGTTTTAGATATTTGAAAAGGACGTTGGAAGATTATAAAGCGGGAAAAATATCATTAGAAGATGTTTTGGAAAAATTGAAAACATTACCTTATGAAGATTTAGGATTTGCAAAAGTAGACACTCATAGAGCTCTCAGGAAGGGTTTTCCGGAAATTCTTTATTGTCAGGGAAAAACTATTCCACAGATAATGAAAATAGTTGAGAGTATGATGAAGTTTAAACATACGGTTTTAGCAACGAAATCTAATAAAGAAATTTTTGATGCAATCAAAAAAGTTCATAATGAAGCAGAATATTATGAAAAAGCTAGAATTATTGCTGTACAAAAGGAACCAGTAAAATTAAAGGAGGGAATGATATTAATTTTAACAGGTGGGACGTCAGATATTCCCATTGCAGAAGAAGCTGCTGTTATAGCTGAAATTATGGGCAATAAAGTGGAGAAAGCTTATGACGTAGGTGTAGCTGGTATTCATCGTTTATTTGATATTAAAGATAAAATTTTTGAGGCAAACGTAATTATTGTAATAGCCGGAATGGATGGAGCATTGCCAAGTGTTGTGGGAGGATTATCATCAAAACCGATAATTGCTGTTCCAACAAGTGTAGGATATGGTGCAAGTTTCGAAGGAATTGGTCCTCTTTTAACAATGCTTAATTCTTGTGCATTCGGAGTCACTGTTGTAAATATTGATAACGGTGTTGGTGCAGGTTATTTTGCTAATTTAATAAATAGGTGAATCAAATGAAAATTGTATATTTTGATTGTTTCTCAGGCATCTCCGGCGATATGATACTCGGGTCCTTAATTGATTTGGGATTGGATATTGAATATTTAAAAAACGAATTTAAAAAAATTAATCTCTCTGGATATGAAATAAATGCTGAAAAAATTAAAAAAAGGGATATTTCATGCATAAAAGTAAATATTACTGTAAAGGATAAGCAAAAACATCGAAGTTTAAAAGAAATTAATGCTTTAATCGATAAGAGCGAATTAAATCCAGAAGTAAAGAAAAAAAGTAAAGGTATATTTCTAAAACTCGCTAAAGCAGAGTCAAAAGTTCATAATATTGACATTGATAAAATCCATTTTCATGAAATTGGGGCGATAGACTCGATATTAGATATTATAGGAGCCGTCATTGGTCTTGATAATCTCAATATTAAAAAAATATATAGCTCTACAATCCCTGTAGGGAGAGGTTTTGTCAAATCGGCACATGGAAAATTGCCAATCCCAGCACCAGCAACGAGTGAACTCCTAAAGGGAATTCCTATATATTCGGCAAATATTAAAGGAGAGTTAATTACTCCCACGGGAGCAGCAATAATTACTTCATTAACAAATAATTTCGGTGAAATGCCATTAATGCAAATCGAAAAGATCGGATACGGAGCTGGTAAATCCGATTTTGATCATCCAAATTTATTAAGAATTTTTGTTGGCAAGTCTTTAGAGAACTATGACACAGATGTTGTGAATGTGATTGAAGTCAATATTGATGATATGAATCCAGAATATTATGAAGTTGTTTTTGAAAAATTATTAAAAAATGGAGCTTTAGATGTCTATCTTACAAATATTCAAATGAAAAAAAATAGACCTGGTATAAAAATAAGCATTATTTCACCATTGGAAATTACCAATCAACTTACAGATATTATCTTTAATGAAACCACTACATTTGGTTTAAGAATTTATAAAACTGATAGAAAAAAATTGTTTGTTGAGAAGGTAAAAGTAGAAACAAAATATGGCGAAATAACCATTAAAATTGGAAAAACAAAAGATGAAATAAAATTAATATCTCCTGAATATGAAGACTGTAAAAAATTGGCACAAGAGAACAATGTTTCTTTGAAGAAGATTTATGAATTAGCAAAATTAAGTTATTTCTCTAAAAAAGAGAAAATTTAATCTCTGTCTGCTCTTTTTGTTGGACTTTATGAATTAGATATTTCTTAGATTTCGTTCTATCTAAACCGATATCTCGTTATGATTTTAGAAAGATTCCAAATCGTTTCTTCATCATTTTCTTTTATTGCTTGGTATAATTTCTTGAATATATTCGATGCAATTGCACGATCTAAATCCTTCGAGATATCATCCTCTATAATCTTAATTGGTTCAACCATAACCTGGTT
Organism: Promethearchaeota archaeon; assembly: GCA_019058135.1. Taxonomy (GTDB): domain Archaea; phylum Asgardarchaeota; class Lokiarchaeia; order Sigyniarchaeales; family SOKP01; genus 6H3-1. The sequence continues at coordinate 15,144 of JAHLWE010000111.1, forward strand.
TGAACTATTTTAATTCAAAAAGAGATATATCATCTCAATATTACTTTGTATGAAAATTTATGAATAAAATTTCAAAATTATAAAGACGGTTTTAGGAGAATAGATTAGATTAAAATAAGTAATTAATTCTATAAGCTTATATGGAGATTAAAATTAA
>JAHLWE010000112.1 GCA_019058135.1 Promethearchaeota archaeon
GCATAAGGAAGGGTTATAATGCTATTTAAGATAATTTGTGTTCCTATATATCCATATATCCTCAATTTTTCTTTAAACCTAAATTTATCCAAAATGTGAAGTCCTATGATATGATCAAGATGTAGATGACTGAGAAATAAGAAAATTGATTTTTTCTTATTAATATATTCGTTTAATTTATAAATTCCCTCATCTGAATCAAGAATTAAATAAATTTTTTCCGATTCTATTAATATGCAAGTTGTATTACCTAAATTTGTTGAATGTCAACCATTATTACCTAAAAAAAATAATATTCAAACTTATACACCTAGTAAAAATTATTTTTAAAATTTGAACATTAGTTGTTTCTGATTGATTATAAAATTCAGTGATGGCGGATGAATTCGATTGTGAATTGCATTTCGATCATCAAACATAAAATATTAGACTTGAAATGCTGGTTTGAGAATTACAATCAATTATGGAATCAATATTTTGCAATAATTTAATAAAAAAAGGTGTGAAAAGAATTAAATATCATCATTAATGATTTCTGAATCTTTAACGTAACAAGAGGGATTATATTTATAAAAAAATATGAAATATTTATTATATCAAATCCCTTGTAGTTCTTCCGCCATTTATAATCATAATTAATTGGAAGAATTAAATTTCCAAGGAAATAAAATTTCGGAGAACTCATATTGAAAAAATTGATGGTAAGTTCATTTGCCATTCACGTTTATATAGTTAGCAAAAATAATAAATTCCATAAAAATTAATATCATTTAATAATATTTTTTTAAATTATTATATAATATATATGAATATGCATACTAATATGGGATCTGATCAATTATGATTATGGTTCAGTGGTCTTGTGAGGTACCTCAAGAAAATTTGAAAGACTTCTTAAAGTTTGTAAATGAGAAATTAAATACTTTTTATGAATCCTTTGCTTGCAAGCGGTATGAACTATTCTTACCCGTGGAAACAAAGAAGCAATATTTCTCTTTTCAAGTTAAGCCAAAAACAAATAGATACATAGAGCAGCTAATTTTCGATAATATAGAAGGTTTTGAGAATTTTATAGAAGCTGTAGAAAATGATCCGCACCATAAAGAGATTGTGGAGAGTTATATAGAGGAATTCAATGTATCCTCCTGTAACTTTACGATTTATACACAAATAATTTAAGTTTATTTTCAGTTGCATAAGGACCCGTGGAGATTACTTTTTGTCCTCCCTTTTTATCTATTCTCACTACTTTTGAAGCGAAAGCATTTTCTTTCATAACGAGAAACATAATTTAAGTTATCAGAATTTAGGTTTTCATCTCCAAAAGGTCCCATCTCCAAAAGGTAGAGCCAAGATAAATCACTTACAGATTATTAACCTTTTTTCGATTTTAGTAATCTGTTCTATAAAAAGTGTCTTTATTCAAGATAATGTAAATGGTTTAATTCATATAATTAAATTAAATAAGGATCTATATAATCTAATGATGGTGGCAGTTATTTTTTCTATAACCACAAAATTGACAATATATTAGTTCTTTTGGATATTAATTCCCGCATGAAAAACATTTTATAAATAAATCCTTAAAATGATTTCATATTAACGTAAGTGAAGTTTATTTTTGGGCACAATGTGGTACCAAAAATTCTCATATTTCAAAATTCAAAATAAAATCAATAGCTATAAATATCAAAACCTATATATTATATCATAGAAAATGTCAGATCTGATAGAATCAAACCCAGATATACTTGGCGGGAAACCTATTATAAAAGGAACAAGAATTCCCGTAGCTTTAATTTATGAATTAATAGGGTTGAATTATACGATTGAAGAAATTAAAGCGGAATACCCCCATCTTGACCATGATATTATTTTAAAAATACTAGAACTTGGATTTGATGCTTTAAAAAACCTTTCTCAAGTAAATATGGATGAGTTATTTAGCAAAAAGGTACACTGAGAATTGAAGTTTTTATTAGATGAAAATGTACCTTTATCAATCAAGAAGGTTGTGAAAGAGCTTGGCTATCATGCGATTACCTTACATGATGAAAATAAACTTGGGATTAAAAATGGCGAAGTAGAAGATTTAGCAATAAAGAAAGATGCGATCATAATAACATTAGACTCTGATTTTCTAACAATAAAAAAAGATCTTCAGGTAAAAAGCAAGATAATTTTTGTTAACATTCATCCAAGAAATCCAAAAGTTATTATTGATTTAATTAAGAAGAATCTGGATAAATGTATCGCTCAATTGAATATACCTGGGAAGTCATTCTAACTGAAAGTGATATTATTTTCGAATCCCCATGAATAGTGATATCATCTTCGGTCCAAAATAAAATTAAAAAGAATATTAAGTTTAATTCAATAATTCAATTGAATATTCTCTATTGTATTAGAACCCCCTTTACTAATATTCTACCAAATCTTTGGAATTAATCTACATTTTACTTTCTCGGTGTATTCAGTATATCCTTCGAGTCCTTCGTGTAATAATTTTTCTTCAAGAGGAATTCGTATTATCATTAAGATAGCTATTATTGTTGTTGGAATAAGACCAAAAAGGGAGCCTAATGCGATTGTTAATCCAGAAAACATTAATATATACCCGGTA
>JAHLWE010000113.1 GCA_019058135.1 Promethearchaeota archaeon
AATTAAAACATCGTTCAGATGATACTGAAGAGACGGTAAATAGCAGACTGGATGTTTATGAAAAAAATGCTGAGCCAATAATAGAGCATTATAAAAATAAGAATTTATTACAGAGAATTGATTCTACGGATACATTAGCAATGTCTGAAGAAGAAATTAAAGAAGCAATTGGTTATCAAGATTAAAATGTATTCTCTCTTATTCTTTTTTTCTTAAATTTAATTTAAATTTTTATTAAAATCACTGTTAAGAAAAAATTGAAAATGAATATTTGTATTCCAGTTCCAGTAGTAACAAATGAAATCCATCAATTGAATAAAAAAATTGATGAAATATTAAAATTGGGACCAAATATCATTGAATTTCGATTGGATTATATTAAGGATATTGAATCTTTAACTTTAAACTTCTTAAAAGAATTACTCAATCTTATTGGAGTTAAAATTCCTGTTATTTTAACTTTTAGAAAATTTAGTGAAGGTGGTAAGCTAGATATTATAGATAAAAAACGATTTGATATAATCAATCAAGTGATAAATCTAAGCCCAACCTATGTGGATATTGAAATGGATAATGATGATGAATTCCTACAAAATGCAATTAAAAAAGCTTCTAATAAGAATGTTAAAATTATCTTTTCTTACCATAATTTTGATAAGACTCCTGATTATGAGACTGTTATAGAAATATTATCAAAATTTAAAGCAAAATTTGATAAACTTACTGTTAATTTAGAAAAATCTCCTTCAAATTACTTAATAAAATTGATTTTTTATGCGAAAAATTTTGAAGATAACATTATTCCTTTAAGAATTTGTAGAGAGTTGGGAACAGAAAACCAAAAAATTATTAGTTTTTGTATGGGCGAGTTGGGAATACTATCCCGAATCTTTTGTCTAAAAGCTGGCTCATATCTTACTTATGGATCTTATAAAGAGCAAACGGCTCCGAGACAAATATCAATCATTACAATAAGAGAAATTCTAAAATATATTTCCTAATTTAAAAATAAGATTAATTTTCAATGAACTAATTAAATACCGATTTTAATAATTATTTCAGAAACAATCTCATCAATACTCCTTCTGGTTGTATCGACTGTAAATACTGCATGAGCGCCATAAAAAGAAGATCTAAATTTTAATAAAACCTTAATTTCCTCCATTGGATCTGGTTTATCTAGAAGCGGTCTTTTTTTTTCCCCCTCTTTCATCATTCTTTTCAATATTTCCTCAGGGGTTGCAGTTAATAAAACGATATGAAAATCACGCTTAATATAATCAATATTTATTTTATTTAAAACTACACCGCCCCCACAAGAGACAATAACGTTCTTTAATTGAGAAACTTTCTTACAGGCCGCAATTTCCAATTCTCTAAATCTAATTTCTCCATCTTCTTTAAAAATTTCTGGAATAGATTTACCAGCCATCTCTTCAATAATCTCATCAGTCTCAATGAATTTATAGTCTTTATCCAATGCATTTGCTAAATTTTTTCCGACAACCGTTTTTCCAGTTCCCATAAAACCAATTAAAGCTATAGAATGCTTTTTTTCCATTTATTTTTTACCACGTATCATTTAAATTAAATAATATCAAAACAAAAATATATTAAAAATTTAAGTATTAAGTTTTATTTATTGATAAATTATGCCCACTATTACCTCAAAAACAAAGATACTTGGAGTTATTGGACACCCTATAGAGCACAGCATGAGTCCAATAATGCATAATACTGCAATTAATGATCTTAAGCTTGATTATGTGTATTTAGCTTTTGATATTGAACCTCAAAATTTAAGTAAAGCAATAGATGGTTTCAGAGCATTAAATATCAAGGGAATTAGTGTCACTATACCTTATAAAGAGGCAATAATGGAATTTTTAGATGAAATAGATCCCATTGCAAAAAATATTAAGGCTGTAAATACAATTAAAAACGAGGATGGTTTTTTAAAAGCAAGAAATACTGATGGTGCTGGAGGAAAACGATCTTTAATTGAAAATAGTTGCGAATTATCAGATAAAAAAGTATTATTTATAGGAGCTGGCGGAGCTGCAAGAGCATTGAGCTATTTCTTAGCAGAAGATGTTGCTCAGATTATATTTTTAAATATTCGAAAAGAAAGATCAAAATTATTAGCAAAAGAATTAAATAAAAAGACTGGAGTAAAAACATTTGCGAATGGCATTTCTAATAACACTCTAAAAAAATTTTGTTCATCATCAGATATTTTAATCAATGCTTCACCTATTGGAATGTATCCAAAAATAAACGAAACTCCAGTTGCTAAAGAATTTCTTCATAAGGATTTATTTGTCTTTGATGTTGTATATAATCCATTGGAGACAAAATTACTTAAGGATGCTAATGAAATTGGATGCAAGACATTAGGTGGATTAGATATGCTTGTAAATCAAGGAATTTTAGCATTTGAATGGTGGACCGAAAAAATACCTAAAAAAGAGCTTATGATACATATTGTAAAAAACGTTTTGGGGATAAAATAAAAAATGTTGGGAAAAAAAATTACAATTATTGGGGGTTCGGGTGGATTAGGTAGAATATTTGCTAGATTTTTTAAAAAACACGGCTTCAATGTAACGTTGATGGCAAGAAATGAAGAAAGGTTAAAGAAAGTATCACAAGAAGTTGGTGCGAAGTATGAGTTGAATCTTCAAAAAAGCGTCTCAAATGCTGATATTGTGATGGTTTCAATCCCTATTAGATCTACACCTGAAATGATAGAAAAAGTTGCTCCATATTTAAAAGAAAATGCTTTAATTTTCGATATAACTTCATTAAAATATGAAGTCGTTAAATCATTAAAAAAAGTCCAAGAAAGATATCCAATAAATTGTATTTCACTACATCCTATGTTTGGACCTGGTATAAAAGATTTAAAGAATTTTGTAATGTTATATCTAAAGATTGGCGGAACCGATCTATATGAGTCAATTACTAATGAGCTTTTTAACCTTTTTAAAAAAGAAGGCCTTAAAATTACTGAAACTACATTAGATTTTCATGATATGATGATAGCATTAACATTGGGGGTTCCACACATGTTTAACATCCTATTTTTAAATCTAATAAAAGAATCAAATCAACCTCTTGATGAGTTAATGAAATATACTGGAACAACTTTTTTATTACAAAAACTTTTCGCTGAAAATATTATTCAAAAGGAAGTGGAAATGCTTGGAGAAATTCAAATGGATAATTTTCAATTTCAAAATATCCTTGAATTATTTGAAAACTTATTAAAATCCTATAGAAAAACAATTAAAACAAAAGATATGGAAGGATTCAAGAAATTATTTTCCAACGGAATAGAATATTCAAAAAATGATAAACACTATAATAA
>JAHLWE010000114.1 GCA_019058135.1 Promethearchaeota archaeon
CGCGATTTTATTTATCAAATTAAATTTTGCTCCTTTAATTTCTATGAAAATATTTGGAATTGTATTAAGCACTATAAATTTACAATGCTTAATACCAATCCAAATATTTTCATAGAAATTAAAGGATCAAAATTTAATTTGATAAATAAACTCGCGATAATTATCCACAGAAAATTTGAATATGCCTCAACTGGTTTTCCCTCCTTGTTAAAAAAAATTGAACCATTTTTTGCCAAATTTTGAGAATAATGAAACGAAATATATGCATCAAAAAAATCAAAATAATACAATTCATAATACAATAATATAAAAATTGAGATGGATCCCAAAATAATGTCAATCAATATTTTACTATTTAGTTTCCTATTTTGCATTTTATTCACGTAAAAATTATAAAATCTATGGATTTTCTTCCTTAGAAACCATTTTATATTTTTAGTTATTCTTTTACTTCTTTTTCCATCTTCATTTATTTATCCTAAAAATATAAAATTTAAGATTTATTCTTAAGATTATTATTTTATTAATTTTGAAATTTAAATCAAAACAAAAAACAGAAAAATCAATGTCTCCAGATAAAGATAAAGGTAAAATAAATCAAAATCGAATTTCCAAAGACCAATATTTTATGGAAATTGCAGAAATAGTATCAAAAAGGTCTACATGTATTAAAAGAAAAGTAGGTGCCATATTAATTAAAGATAATCATATTCTTTCTACCGGATATAATGGCGCTCCATCTGGATTTACTCATTGTACTGCCCAAACATGTGTTAGACAAAATCTAAAACCTGGAGAAAACCCAGAATTGTGTAGAGGGGTGCATGCCGAAGCCAATTGTGTTTCAGGTAATTCTTTACTTATCTTACCCGATGGACAGATTGAAGAAGCTTGCAATATTAATAGTGATATTTTATCAATTAATGAAAATTTAAAAGTAACAGCATCTAATGCATTTAGATTTAATTCGATTAAAGAAACTCTAATAATAATAAAGACAGTTGGAAACTTTGAATTAACTGTTTCATCCGATCATACTATGTTTGTGATGGATGAGAAAGAAGGATTAGATACAAAAAAAGCAATTAATTTAACTATTGATGATTATATTCCCCTTATTACAGGAGTTAATATTGAAGGAAAACTTCAATCTTTGCCTAAAATAGAATATGATTCATATGAGTTATCAGACGAAGGATTAAATAAATTTATAAATATTATGAATAAAAAGATTCTCTCTCAGAATAAATTGGCTCAAATGATAAAAATGTCAAGGATGCCTATCCAGAGAATATTAAAGGGAGAAGGTGTGAGGAAAGCCAATATTTATAAGATATTTAACGCTATTGAATGTGATTTAAGTGAATATTTAATTGGAATTGAAAGAAAAAAAGTAGTAATACCAGACACAACTTCACCAATATTATGCCAAATAATTGGATATTTTATCGGAGATGGAAGTTTGGGTAAAAATTATATAATGTTTTATGATAAAAATCGAGAAATGCTTGAAATTTACAAAGAATTAATACAAAAAATTTTTGGAATAAATGGAAAAATTTTTAAAAATAAAAATGAAAACCAATATAGACTTATAGTTTCTTCAAAAAGATTATTCAAATTTTTTAAAGTATTTAATACAGGCATTGGCGAAAAACAAATACCAAAACTATTTCATAAAGTTAAGAGAAAATCCCTCGCTTCCTTATTACGTGGTCTTTTTGATGCTGAAGGTATGGTTAGAGAGCGTCCTAAACAAATAGCTCTAACTAGTGGTTTTCGAAGAATTCTTGAGGTTGTTAGGTTATTACTATTGAGATTTCAAATTGTGAGTAGTATTTATGCATTGAAGAGAACAAGTAAAATTTCAAGTGGAAGTGGAGATTATTCATATATCTTAACTATAAGTGGTGAAGATTTATTTAAATTTAAGAGAGAAATAAATTTTTCTCATCCTAAGAAAAAGAAAAAATTAGAGAATATAAAAAATGTTGGTTTTAATAAAAAAAGAGTCCTACCAAAAGAATTTTTTAGAAGTAGAATTCCAACCACAAATTTTCCAACTTTAAGAGATAAAAGATGGAAAATGATTACTCAAAAGAAAGCAAAAGAAATAATTTCAAAATTGAATAAGAAAAAAATATCTAATAAAGTATTTTCTGAAATAAAGAAACTTGTTAATTCTGATATAACATTTGTTAAAATAAGAGAAGTAAAAAAAGTGAAAACTAAAGAAGAAATGATTGATTTTCATGTCCCAATAGGTAATTCTTTTATCGCTAATGGTATATTAGTTCATAACTGCATTATTCAGGCTGCACTTCATGGAACATCTATTGAAGGAGATACCACATTATATTGTACTACTTTTCCTTGTATGTCTTGTTTAAAATTGCTAATGAATGCAAAAGTAAATAGAATTGTGTATAAAGAGGGTTATTTTATGGAGAATAAAGTAAAACAAGATTTGGTGGATGAATCAAAAATGAAAATTGAGCAATTTTCTGTTAAATAAACTTCAAATTGTTCTAATTAACTAATCGATTAACTATTAGATCTTTAAAAGATTTGAGGTCTTTCCAAGAAGTTGCACACCGAATATTGTTTCCTTTTTCGCTTATTTTGGTTAAACCTTTTTCGGTAACTTCAATTTTTAAATTTTCAATATTAATTAATTCCTCAGAAAATGCAAGATATATTGCAACAATATCGTATAGAATCGAAGTTCTTTGTTCTCCACTAATTAAATTAGAATATCTTCTTTTTTTAGCCCAAATCTTAAAATTTTCTTTTATTGAATTCACAATAGGATTGCTACACTTAATGATACGCTTGAAATTTTCACCCGATAATCTGATATTTCCACATGTGTCCAGAGGAGTAATTGTTATCTCCCATGGAGATTGAGAAACTTCTCTACAAGCCTGTATATTACGAATTACATTGTATTCTAATTGAGGAATAGGATTTCCTTCATAACCAATGCGTATACTACCTTGCATTCCTACAAAACGCGCATTCTGTGTAATTTCTGATCTGAATTTAAGTGCCTTAGCGATATTTCCTAGTGGTCCAATAGAGATAAGTGTAATTGGCTTAAGAGAATCTATTATTGTTGTGCATAGTGCTTCAATACCATTTTCATGGATAATTCCAGGATATTGCAATAAATCATAATCTTTTACCCAACGATATAATGAACCTTTAATATGGCTGTCTTTAGGACCGACCCCGATTGGTATTTCAGTACGACCCGCGATTTCAAGAAATTTAGCAACAAGCTTAGCCTTAATCATAGTATCTTCTGAAGTAGTTGTTATTAATTTAACATCTAACTCCGGACACTTTAATAATAAACCTAAAGCCCATGTATCATCGATATCTATTCCGATATCAGTATCAAGTATAACTGGAATTTTCTTAGTATTTAGAATATTAGTATCATTTCCATTTAACAAAATAGATCATTCTTTTATGAGATATGATTAATTATTATCGTTATTGTTTCTAATATCTAACAATAAATTAAACTTTTCAAACTCAAGAAGATAGAATTATAAATAACAATTTAATAGAATTAATTTATTAAATTTGATTAGTATTATTAATTTATAAATAAGTATGAATTCTCTTTCTTAAGCAATAAATAACAAATAATAAAATTTCTGATTTCAATGGATAAATATATAATTAGACCAGTCGGAATAGTGAAGAGTAGCCGAAAAAAAGTTTGTTTAGCCAATGAAAATAATGACTTAAAACTTGATATTGATCTAGCATTAAAACAACATATTGAAATGAACATATCTGAAATCATTATCGATAAAGAATATGAAGAATGTCTAGACGGTATAGAGGATTTTTCACACCTTATAGTGTTTTTCTGGACGCATCTCATTTCTGAAAAAGCTCGTCAAATTAAAAAAGTACATCCTGCTGGGATTAATAAATGTCCTTTTAAAGGAATTTTTGCTACTCGATCTCCAGTAAGACCCAACCCAATTTGTCAAATAACAGTTAGACTTTTAGAAAGGAAAGGCAACGTATTAATAGTAGAAGATTTAGATGCCATTAATGGCACACCTATAATTGATATAAAACCCCACTTAACATTTTGGGATTCTCCTCTCGATGTTAAATTGGCTGATTGGGTTTATAAGTTAATGGACTATTTAATTGAAAAAGGGGAATCTTTAAATTTACATGCACATTCTAACTCACATTCGCATGATATTCACGCACATCCTTGCTTACATTCACATTCCAATTCGCATTCACATTAACAACTCGAAATAAGAATGATTAATATTTAGTATCAACAGTATCTAAAATTAAATCGGGTTCAATAAATTAAACGTTAAGCAGCAGAAATGCTTGCAACATTTAGTAGGGGAATTAAGGAAAATCTGCATGAAGGCAATAGATAAACGCGATAACGCATTAAAGAAAATTAAAATTGACGACGTCCTAAAAACTCAAGAGAATAACGAAGATGCAAGTAATCCTAAGAAAAAGGTCGTCTGGCAAGACAACCTAAACCTTTAACGTCTAAAAAGCGAGAGGAATTAGAAGAACTAGCCAAATTTTTATAAACAATTAGAAGGTTGTAAGATAAAATTTAAAATTTAAAATATTATATTTAATATAAAAACCATTTAAAAGCGAAAAAAACTTGAGCGAAAAGATACCTAGAAAAACTACTATTAGTATAATTTTTATATCTCTTGCAGCTCAAATTGCTTGGGCTGTTGAAAATCAGTATTATAATGTTTTTGTGTACAACGCAATAGCTCCACTTCCTTTATATATTTCCTTCATGGTAGCTGCAAGTGCAATTGTTGCAACTATTACCAGTATCTTAATGGGGGCTTTTAGTGACGTTAAAGGTAAAAGAAAACCCTTTTTATTGATTGGTTTCATTTTATGGACCATAACAACGGCAATTTTTCCACTTGCAGCATTCTTTCAACCTATTATTTTAGCAGTTATTATAGCTATATTGTTCGATTCTATAATGACCTTTTTTGGTTCTACTGCATATGATGCTGCTTTCAACGCTTATGTTACCGATGTAACAACATTGAAGAATCGAGGAAAAGTAATAAGTATTGTCGAAATAATGACACTAACTTCAGTATTAATAGTCTACGGTGCTTCTGGTTTTATCATTGAATCATTTGGTTATTTTATTTTCTTTTATATTGTTGGATTTCTTGTAGGTATTTTTGGGATCACCGGAGCTTTTATAACAAAAAAACCAAAAAATCTAAAACCTTTGAATATAAGTGTTTATAAACACATAAAAAGCACATTTAGAAAAGAGAACTTAAAGAAAAATAGAGATTTTTTTTTGGTTTTAACTGGTGCTGGAATATGGGGTTTGGCATTTAATATATTTTTTCCATTTATTATTATCTACTTGCAACATTACATTAACTTATCACTTTCGTTGGCATCATTTACAATATTTATTGCATTGCTGATTTCTATAATTGCCGCTTATCCAATCGGAATAATTACTGATAAAATAGGTCGAAAGAAAATATCCATTATCTCTATTTTCCTTGAAAGTATATCCCTTTTTCTATTTGCTTTTTCTAGCGAGCTCATCTTATTATTAATTACAGGAGCTTTATGGGTACTATTTATGACAATATGGGATGTCGCTTCTGGTACTTGGATAAAGGATCTTTACCCTGAGGGAAAATATGGACAGTTTAGTGGATATTTTATCTTATTTACTGTACTTTTTACTATGGTTCCAGGCCCTATTATCGGAGGCTGGCTTTCATCAGAATTTGGAATACCTACTGTAATTGATGGGCAGCCAGGTTTTATTCCTACACCAATAATATTTATAGCTGCTGCTTTATTAATACTTTTAACGGTAATCCCACTTATTCCCGTAAAGGAGTCAAAAAAGAAAGCATTAAAAAAATAA
>JAHLWE010000115.1 GCA_019058135.1 Promethearchaeota archaeon
CTAAATAAGATATATATTTTTTGTCGTCTTTTGCCTTATATTTATTTTTATTCCAATTTTCTATTCTTTCAGCTAATGCAAAATTATATATTAATCGACATTTTTCCGATAAATCCCACAGAATCTGTTCTTGATTCTTTGAGGGAAATATTCGATTTTTTTGAGTTAGAATCAAAATTATTATTCTATAAAGAATAATGACAATTTAATTCGCGTGAGGGTTCTAATTTAGAAAATTTAATTATGTTCATATTTAAATAAAGTTTTAACTATATTCTAATATAATAAAAGTACTTAACATAATGATTTCATAATTTAATTTTAAATAGAGAATACTATAAAATTTATAAGGTGTAAAAAATTAGAGAAGAAACTGATTATGCAGAAGCAGTTGAGGCATTTAAAGAAATTAATTTTGTAATTATCGAACCTTGGGGAAGATCAATAGATCATTTAAGGCTTACTATAATTGGAAAACCAGGAACTCCATATAATGGGGGTAGATTCTTGTTTGAGATAAAAATGCCTGAGAACTATCCTTTTGCACCTCCATATGTTTATGCCCATACTTTAATGTGGCATCCTAATATCGACTCTTCAATTCCGCCAGGAAAATTGAATATCTGTCTTGATCTTATAAATCCCGATCTTGTAGGTAAGGTTGATGCCTCTACTGGAGCTTCAGGATGGACTCCTTCTAAAACCTTAACAAATATTGTCGAAGCATTGAAGGGAATGATGCATGTGGAACTACCATTTTTTAATCCTGGCGATCCTTTAAATCATGAAGCGGGAGAACAATATTTTAGACAAAAATCAAAGTTTGACAAGAAGGCAGAGAGCTGGACAAAGAAATACGCTATGGATTAGAAATTCCTTATAGAAATATCTTTGAAGACTTCATTTTTCTTTTCTTTTCTTTTCTTTCAAAAATTAATCCTCCATAATAATAAATGAATAAAAAATAAAAAAAAATAAATCAATTAATGTTGCTAAGTGAATTATTGGATTTTCCAAAAGATTTGCAAGTAGTGGTTTTTGATTTTGATGGAACTCTTGTAAAATTACATGTTGATTGGGATGCTCTGCGTAAATTACTTAGTGATAAATATATGGATGATTTTGGAGAAGAACAAACATTTAGTAGAATTACTTTAGGTTTAGAAAAAGTTGTAGCGAGAGGAGATCCCGAATTAATTGAATCTTATATTCGAACTATTGAAAAATTTGAAAGAGATAATATAAAAGAATATACCTTCTTTGAAGAAATCGTTTTTTTTATCGAGAATTTAGAAAAGTTGGGATTGAATTCAAATATAAAATTCGCAATTTTTTCTTTAAACTTTCGTTCAACAATTTTTTCTATTTTATCTAAACAGAATCTCTTAGGAAAATTTCAATATATAGTTGGAAGAGAAGATGTTATTGAATGGAAACCTGATCCTGAAGGTCTTTATAAAATTCTGAAGCACTTTAATATTTCTAACGAACAAGCTATTTATGTAGGGGATTCTGAGGTTGATATGGAAGCAGGTAAAAATGCCAAAATAAAAACTTACTTGATTAATAAATTCATAGCGAATATTAAGAAAGCAAGAAGTAAAAAATAGAGTATCATTGAAAGTTTTACAGATAGGAAACGATTACATTATATTTTTTTATTTCTAATTCACCAATATCTTTACTTAAAGGCGTAAATGTTACAACGTCATTACTCGTTATTTTTAGGCTTTGTAATAGAGCTTCAGGATCTTTAAAAGTGGGAATTGAGGGATGCCAAAGAATCTCTTTATTCATTGAATTCGTGATCATCCACTTTTCGGAATCTAATTTATAACCAGAAACATCCAATGCACTAAAAATGTCTTTAACCTTTGAATTAAATGGAACTACAATACTAACATTTTCCTCTCCCTCAATATCCCCACAATCAATGCAATCTTCTCGTTTAAACACCGGAACCTGCTCGAATATTCCATAAATTCCGCTATAATTTACATAAGGAGGATCCATGGGGGGACCAATATCCCTTCCTTTTGCTCTAAATATTAATTTTAGTGCCTCTTGGGATTGAATACTTGCGATAATTGAACTAACAGTCTGAACCGCAGCGATTTTATTTCCTAAAATATTTTCCATATCTTCAAATACATAATTTGGACCGAAAGTATCTCGAATATTGATTTTCCACTTTTGTATTTCTTCTTCTGATAATGTTGATAATTGCTCATCAGAGACGTTTTCTTTAAAAACTCGTTCTCGTAATAATTCTAATTCCTCTTTAGCTAATTCCATTAATTTGTATATATCCTCATCATTATCCAAATCTGGCATCCGTCCATATTTCTTTTCAAAATTTAACTCTGCTTTTAAAACACAATGATTTCTATTTCTCGGAATACCCTTTAATGTGCATGCTGCAATTAGTTTATCATCAGGTGGTGAAATAGGAACTAGACACCGATAACAAGCTGTTTGATCAAGATAATCTTCAGAATATTTTTCATCAAACTCATTTTCAACTTGTTGGCGTACTTTTTCAACAACTGGCTCGATAAATTGAGATTTTAATAGAGCCATTCGCTCCTCAAGCTTTTCTATACTTTCTTGAGCAGCAAAATATTCAG
>JAHLWE010000116.1 GCA_019058135.1 Promethearchaeota archaeon
AATAATTAAGGGGTATAAAATAAAAATATCAGGAGATATCCCTATTAATGCTGGGTGCGGAAGTTCTTCTGCTTTAATAATCGCATGGTTATTTTTTTTAGCACAAGTTTCTAATCGTTATCTGAACTTAGAAGATCTTGCAAAATTCGGTTATTCGGCTGAAGTAAGAGAATTTGGAGAGGCAGGGGGTATGATGGCTCATTATACATCTCCATTAGGTTAATTAATTTATTTAGAGACACAGCCGGAATTTATATCGAGAAAATTTAATATAAATATCGATCATTTTATTCTCGCTAATTCTAAAGAATCTAAAGATACGATTGAAGATTTACGTAAAGTTAAAAAGCGTGCATTAAACACATTTAAGATATTAAAAGAAATTATGAAAGAATTTGATCCTTATAGAACTAACCTTAATGAAATTGAACTCTATCTCCCCAATCTTAATAAGGATCTCCAAAATATATTAATTGGAAAGATAATAAACCGAGATATTACCCAAAAAGCTAAATATCTTATTACTAATTATATCCAAAAAAGTTCTAAAATTATAAAAGAAAAAAATCATAACATTGAGTTAGAATTTTACACAGAATTAGGAAATTTATTAACTGAACACCATCGGCAATTATCTGGTAATATAGGGATTTCTACTCCAAAAATTGAGAAAATGATATCAATTGCTCTTGAAAATGGTGCTTTTGGAGCAAAAATTAACGGTTCAGGATTTGGAGGATGTATGTTTGCTTTAGCTTCTGAAAATAAAAAAGAAATTATGGATAACATTGCAGAGGTTGGGGGGATAGGTTATTCAGTTAAAACAAGTGAAGGAGTTGGTTTTTATTGAAAGCAGTTATTTTGGCAGCCGGTAAAGGTTTAAGAATGCGCCCTTTAACGGAAAGATTACCTAAACCAATGCTGGGACTGTATGGAAAACCTATTTTGCAATACATTATTGAGGGATTAAAAATCGCCAATTTTAATGAAATTGCGTTAATTGTCGGATATAAGAATGAAATTATTGAAAAATTCTTTGGAAATGGAAAAGATTTTGGCGTCAAGATAAATTATATTTTACAAGTAGACCAAAAGGGAACCGGACATGCAACTTTATTAGCTGAAAAATTTTGCAAAGATGAACAATTTCTCCTAACTTATTCAGATGTATTAGTATCATATAGTATCTATCAAGAATTGTATAAATCATATAAAGAACAGAAAGAGAAGTTTGTATTGGTAGCAAATCCAACCAACGACCCATATAGAGGTGCTGCAATTTATTATGAAAATGATTATGTTACAGAAATTATCGAAAAACCCCCAAAAGGGACATCTAAATCAAAATTAAACAATTCAGGTATATTTATCTTATCTCCAGAAATCTTTCAAATTTTAAGAAATACTCCTGAATCTATAAGAGGAGAAATTGAATTGACTGAAACAATTAAATTGGGAATATTACATCAAAATTTAAAATTTAGGCTGATAATTGTGAAAGAACATCAAATTAGGAAAGATATTGGAGATATTAAGGATTATGAAGAATTAATGAATACTACAAAATGGTTAGAAAAACTTAAACAATGAAAAATTTATAGATTCCTTAATTCTTAGAAATATTATTCACAATTTTTAATAGTAATTTGAGGTTATAAATATACCTAACTGGCTCATCCATTTGAAATGGGCAGAAAAGGCAGGAATTTCGGAAGGTATAGCTAATATTACAAATCGAGTTATTGATTATGGCTTTAATTGGGTATTTTCTGCTAAAAGTGAAAATATTAAAAATAATGATGATCCTAGGTACCTTCATTTAACCTATTTTTATGAAATAGACCCAATTAATAAGAATTACATAAAAGCATATTATCTCCATCGTGTTCTGGACCATCTTAAGGAAACAATGTATAAAGAATTAGATAAAGCATTAAAGGAATTTGAAACAGAAAAATGTTTAATTGAAATCGAGAGACCAAATGGTCAAATTATTAATTTTAGGAAAGAAATTGATGGTATTCTTACACTTCTAAAAGATAATGAAAATAAAGTTTTAGCAGACATACGTAAATAATATTTGATTTAAAAAATTGCAACCAAATAATCATTTTCATTATTATTATTTTTCCAATTTTTATTAATAATATTTAGTTATTTACTCTATTATTCATAGAAAGCAGAGATTACTCTTCTCTTATATTAAATTAAATTCTTTAATTAATTGTTTTGATTTTATAATCTTTGTATTTTCAACTTGTTTAAGTGTTAAAAGATCCTTATCTCCAGTGATTAAGTATTTACATTTTGCAGACAATGCACTTTTAAGAATATCCGTATCTTTATCATCTCTTACAATAAGATTCAAGTTATAATTTGGCTTAGATAGTGTAAATTTAACATATAATTTTGATATAAAATCAAAAACGATTTTTTTTTCAACTTGAAATTTGTTCATTAAAACAAATTCGATCTCATTTATAACTTGTTGAGATGTATAGTACCTAGTATTTGTAGAAGGATTAGAAAGAATTTTTCTTTCGTTCCCATCAAAAAAGAAAGCGGAAATGAAAATATTAGTATCAATAAAAATATTGATCAATAAGCATGCCTCGCTTCTCTACATGCATTTATAACATCTTCTTGGGTAATATGCTTTTCTTTAGCAATTCTTTTTCCTTCTGAAAAAATATATTTTAAACTTGGCAATTTAACTTTTTTAATAAGAATATAATCGTTTTCAGTAGTTATAGCTAAGAAATCACCTTGTTTTATCTTTAGGTTTTTTCTTATCTCAATTGGAATAGTGATCTGTCCTTTTTTTGTAATTTTAGATAGACTTACTTTCATACTATATCACTTTTATATAGAAGTAATACATCCTTACTAAAAAATTTTATTTTTTTAAGAAATCAAATTTTCTTATATAAGATATAAATCGAATTTTCAATAACCCAAAAGATAATTGCAAAAAACACTGCCCACTCTGTTAATGCTGTCCTAGTAATTAAAAAAATGGCAAATATTGCAGAAACAATAAAACCTGTTATAGCTTGAAGTTTTGAAAAATTTGGATCTACCCACATTATAAAGCTAAAAAGAATACAAAAAATTAATCCCGTAAAAAAAAATATCAGTGCAAAAATTCTGTGAAAGATACTATATAATCCACTATAGGCGGGAAAACAACCAACTATTGATAAGGAGATGCAGGCGATTATAGAAATTATTACAGCTAAGATTCTTATTATATCAATAAACCCATCTCGCTTTAATGATCTCCCAAGATATAAAAAGAATGGAATTGCAATTATGCCAGCAAGAATAAGTCCAATATTGAATAAAATACCTCCGAATCCAGGAACAATACCTAAAGAACTAACTGTGTCTTCAGCCATATTAAATCCAAGAGATTGAGACACTGCTATAAAAATAAAACTTACTCCAATCGCCATAGATATGAGCCCATAGATTCCTCCAGTTACTAAGTTGAATACTTTATCTATAAAATTATTAATTTTTTTCATATATCCTAATTTGAATTTGAACTATAAATAATTTAAGAAAATTTGTGAAATTCCTAAATCTTTTTTACAAGTGTATAAATTGAGATTTCAATAACCCAAACAACTATCACAAAAAATACAATCCATTCTGATATCGGCCATCCAGTAAATATAAAAAATATAAATACTCCAGAAACGGCAAATCCTATTATGGATTGCATTTTGGAAAATCTTGAATCAAACCAAATTAATATAC
>JAHLWE010000117.1 GCA_019058135.1 Promethearchaeota archaeon
CAACTAAGTCAGAAAACAATGCTTGGTATAACGAATTTCATCCTTATTTCCAGAATATTATTACACCAGGAAAGAGAGTATCAAATGAAAAAATATATGACAAATATTTTAGGGAACTTATCAAAAGATTAGATATCGATATGGTATTAATTTCAAATTCTTGGGTTGGATACAAGTATTTGCCTCAACTAAAATCTGAATTCAAACATGTAAGGACTATGGATATACTGCATGCTGAGGCAAGTCCGGGAGCATCAGATGGATTAGAATGGGAGATACCCTGCCTTGATAGAAGAGTATGTATCAGTAATCACTTAAAAGAGTATATGTCACAAAGATATAGAAACTCTGGGATTGAAGATAGATATATTAAAAGGCTAATGGTTATTCATAATGGTGTTGATCTAAGAAGATATAGCCCACATGACTTGATAAAAGGTAGATTTAAATCTCGATTTGGAATATCTGACGATGTAAGAATAATTTCATTTATTGGAAGATTTTCATGGGAAAAAAATCCTCTCCTTTTTGTTGATACTGCAAAGAGCATTATAGAAAAATCCCCTGATGATAAATTAAAATTTATAATGGCGGGGGATGGCCCAGATTTTGATGAAATTAAGTCGGGTATTAATGAATATGGAATTGATGATTACTTCATTTTGACAGGTATGATTAGCGATATTGAGGTTATCGAATTTTTGGCGGACACTTATGCTTTGTTAGTGACTTCAAAAAATGAAGGAATTCCTTTCAGTATTTTAGAAGCCATGGCTATGAAAGTCCCTGTCATTAGTATGAATGTTGGAGCAGTACATGAAATAATAAAAGATGATATCAACGGGTACCTTATCAACCCAGAAAATAAAGTTGTTGAGCAATTTACTTGCAAAATTTTGGATTTATTATCAAAAAAATTAAACTATAGTGAATTAGTTAAAAGGGCGAGGGAATCGATAGTTTCAGAATATTCATTGGAAACTATGGGAGTAAAATATCAGGGGGTCTTTAATGAATTATTAGGTGAAAACTAAATTACATTTAATATTGCTTGGATGAGATTAATATGAATGGTAAAAACAGGCCTAAAGTAAGCGTAATTATTCCCTTATATAATC
Organism: Promethearchaeota archaeon; assembly: GCA_019058135.1. Lineage (GTDB taxonomy): Archaea > Asgardarchaeota > Lokiarchaeia > Sigyniarchaeales > SOKP01 > 6H3-1. The sequence continues at coordinate 1,119 of JAHLWE010000117.1, forward strand.
AAAAACAATATGTTGGAGAAGCAATTGAAAGTATTTTAAATCAGACTTATCCAAATATTGAAATTATCGTGGTTAATGATGGCTCTACAGATAATCCCTTTTCTGTATTGGAAAAATATAAAAAGAATATTATACTCATTAATCAAGAAAATAAGGGTCTTGCCGGAGCACGGAATACAGGGATAAGGAATTCTACAGGTGAGTACTTGGAGTTTTTAGATGCTGACGACTTTTTACACAGAGAAAAGATTAGATTGCAATTAGAATTTTCCTTGCTCGAGGATGCTGAGGTCTCATATTGTGAAATTGCGCAGTATAATAACGATTCTCGACATACACACTTAAGGTATGTCGGAGAGGTTAAAGATATGTTTTCCAATCTTTGTAATTTCTGGCAGACTTACCCCGCTCCCATTCATTCACTGTTAATTAGGAGAGGACTATTCAGTAAATTTGGTCTGTTTGACGAAGAGTTGACAGCTTGTGAGGACAGGTATTTCTTAAGCAAACTCGCTGCTGCAGAGGTTGATTTCAAATATTTCCCCTTTATCGGGGGGTTCCGCAGACTACACGAAGGTAACATGAATAAAAACAGGCTGCATATAGTAGAAAATACCATCAGATATTACAAAAAGTTAAATAGAGAATTGGGCGACCACTTTGTTATCAAAAGATATGGTTACACAGGTTATCAAATGATGTGCGCAAATTTGACATATGTATATTTAGGTGAGGTTGCTCATGGAATGAGAAGAAAAGAACTGAAGAGAATTAGAAAATTGTTAAGAGAAGAAGGTATAAAATTTGATGCAGAACCTATTCCTTCACATATTAAAAAGTTTAAATTAGAAAGAATGTTTTTAGCTTTTTATCTTAGAAGATGGTTAAGGCATTTTATTTTTATCAAAAGATGGATTATGTATTAGATAGATTGATAGTTTGGTGATTCACATGGTAATGAAAAAAATAACCAGTCTGCAACTGCATTTGTTTGAAAGAGTCACTCCAAGTCATATTGTTATTAAATTTGAGCCAGTCCTTGCAATTCAAGATAAAGAACTGATAGTTAATAAAACGGCTTATCACTTCAAAAACTTTGTACATAGTGTAGAAAAAGTTTTTCAGATTACAATCGTATAATTATGACTGAGTGAAAGATAGTCAGTTGATAAGTTTAATTCCGAAATTAAATAGTAAAAAATGGCACATATTCAGCGCAGAACCAAATTGTACCTTAGTGAAAGGATAGGTGGCAGAAAATGGTGTTAATGTGAACAAAATGCTTAGACATAATAATCAAAAATGGAGAACAATAGCAAAATATGATCATAAAACAATACTGTTTAAATATTTGGTTTTATGATAATGATAAAGGGAAAAAAAATAACATGAGACCAGGAACATTATTACGTTGGCATGCTTTAAAGAGTATGTTGAAATCTGAAATTAAAGATGGCTCGGTCATTCTTGATATTGGTGGTTATGACGGATATATTTCATATAATCTAAAAAAAATATTCTCTAATCTTAAAATAACTGTTGTGGATACAGCTAAATCAGGTTTAAAGTTAGCAAAGCAACGAGGTTTAGATGCACTCTATGCATCAGCTCTTGAATTACCAATTGAAGATAATTCGGTTGATTTAGTTCTTTGTCTTGACTTAATAGAGCATGTTCAAGAAGATGATAAAATCGCTAAGGAGATTTCCAGAGTTTTGAAAAAAGATGGTAAAGTTATTTTAACTACACCTATGCAAAATGGCGTATCTTTTCCATTTCTAAGTAAGGAAAAAATTAAGATTATTAATAAAAATTGGGGACATGTTCGTGAGGGATATTCTTTAGAAAATATTGAAAGGTTATTGAGAAATTCTGGTTTAGCAAGTGAAAAAACAAGCAAATATTTTAATCTTTTTACTAGGTTTACTTATAGGTTTTGCTTTTTTTCTAATATTCCTTTAATAGGTAAAAGTTTATTGTATCGACTAATAATAAGATTAGAATCAATTATAAAATATGGCGCAGAAGAGCATATAATTGTAGCGAAGAAAGTTCTGAAGAGTTAGGAGAAAAATGAAAATAGCAATCATTGTTAGCGGATTCCCAACATTATCAGAAACTTTTATCCTGAACCAGATTACAGGGCTTTTAGATATGGGACATGATGTTAGGATATTTGCTACCTCTAATCCTACGGAGAAGAAAGTACATCCCGATGTAAAGAAATATCACCTTATGGAAAATGTTCATTATTTTGATAGGTATCAAAATAAAATTATGCGCATTTTAAAGGCCGTATATTTAATAATTTCTAATTTTCATAAAAATCCGATTAAGATATTAAAATCACTAAATATATTCAAATATGGTAGAGAAGCTTTATCTTTAAGATTATTGTATTTAATCATTCTCTTTTTAGATAAGGAGTTTGATATAATTCACTGCCATTTTGGTCCTAATGGAATTCTAGGTGCACAGC